>NZ_JBIQLE010000009.1:0-125884 GCF_044464525.1 Pusillimonas sp. | reverse complement strand
GCTTCAAGGTCAGCTCGTACACCCTCGGCCTGAGCGCTCCCATCGGCGTAAACGGGAAGCTCCTGGCCTCGTGGGTGATGGCCGACCCAAAGAACGCGGGCACCCGCGCTGGCTGGGTTAACAGCGAACTCGAGAAGCAGCAAACGTACAGCCTGGGCTATACCTACAAGCTGTCCAAGCGCACCAACGTGTACGCGCTGGGTTCGTACGCCCGCCACGTGCACTTCGCCAAAGACCTGAAGGCAACTCAGTTCGCCGTAGGCTTGCGCCACCAGTTCTAACCAGTTCTAACCAGTTCTGAATTGAACTGACACTGCAAGTGTTAAACAGCCGGCGCGTCTTTGGTGACGCTCCGGCTGTTTTGCGTTGTGGCTTTACGTTGTGGTTTTGCGTGGGAGCGACAGGCCGGGATGCGGCTATCAGCGGTCAATGATGCGAAGAGATAGCCGTGCCGCGAAACAACACATTTCGGCGGCCTGCGTTTTGCCTGCCGGCGCGCCTAAAATGAAAAGTACAAAATTATCTATTTATTACACTAATAGTTGCATGGGGAATTACCCCTAGGTGTATGAATCCAAAGTAAATTTTAGTGCGGTGCGATGAGGCGGTTTCCGGTTTGAGGCGAGATATAGCAATAAATTATATGCATATAAAACAAACACTTATTGATTGAGAGCTATTTTAGGCCGGGAAATCATTATGTTTTCCTGCCGAGATTTTCGAAGTTGATATTGCCTTGCGGCAGATGTTTCTGAAAGCGACAACTCATCTTTTTATAGCTTAAAAACAACGGGTTTGTTGTATTAAAGTGACAGAAACAAGACGGAAGCAAAGATTTCCAGACGTGTTCATAGCCAGCAACCGGGTTTTTTGTTGGAATAGATTTAACTACCGCTTGCGGAGTTTTACAGGCAGAAAGGCATTAGTACCTTGCTGCCAGCTATCAAATCTACGGAGATTTACAACATGAAAAAGAGTCTGCTTGTTGCTGCTCTGATCACCGGCTTCGCTGGTGTTGCACACGCCGAAACCTCGGTCACGCTGTACGGTATTGTTGACGGCGGCATCGCCTACGAGCGCGTCAAGGGCACTGTCAACGGCGCCGATTACAAAGGCACGCGCACTGGCGTGCTTAGCGGAGGCCAGTCGAGCAGCCGCTGGGGCCTGAAAGGCACCGAAGATTTGGGTAATGGCCTGCAAGCTGTTTTCGTTCTGGAAAACGGTTTCAGCGTCGGCACCGGCCAATCCAGCCAAGGCGGTCGTATGTTCGGTCGCCAGGCAACCGTCGGCTTGAAGTCCGAAGCCTGGGGCCAGCTTGATTTCGGTCGTCAAACCAACATCGCCTCCAAGTACTTTGCGCCGGTTGCCAGTCCCTTCGGCACTGATTTCTCGAACGCGCGCGTCGGCACCACGTTCGGCGCGGCCGATAGCGTTCGCCACGACAACATGGTCATGTACCAAACCCCCAACTTCGCGGGCTTCCAGTTTGGTGTCGGCTATTCGTTTAATAATGATGGCAACCAGCGGTTCAAGCAAAGCGGTGGCGAGCAGCCCAACACCCGCGCTTGGACGACCGGTCTTCGCTATGTAAACGGCCCCTTGGCCGCTGCACTGACCTACGACCAGTTGAAAACCAACGGCCTGCCCACCTCGCCCGCAGCCGATCGTGACGTGAGCATCAAGTCCTGGAATCTGGGTGCCAGTTACGACTTCGAAATCGTCAAGGTACACGCCGGTTTCGGACAATCGCGTAACGGCTGGCTTACCGATATTGAGTATGCCGACTTCGAGCTAGGCGATGGATACATTGCCAACGACGGCATGAAAGTCAACTCATACACCCTGGGCCTGAGCGCCCCGGTTGGCGCAAACAGCAAGGTCCTGGCTTCGTGGGGCATGGCCGATCCTAAAAACGGCGGTGTCTACAACTACAACGACAAGAAGCAACAGGCTTACAGCTTGGGCTACACCTATGCACTGTCCAAGCGCACCAACGTGTACGCGCTGGGTTCGTACATCAAGAACGTGGCTTTCCAAGAAAACCTGAAGTCGACCCAGGTCGGCGTCGGCTTGCGTCACCAGTTCTAATTGCCGCAATGGCGGTTACGCCATGACTCGACAGAGGCTTTCCGTTACACGGAAAGCCCTGTTGGCAACACGAGCTTACGTTTCGTGTACTTAAAACCACTCCTCGGAGTGGTTTTCCTTTTAAAAGCCCCGTGAGCAGGTTTAGCATTTGATTTGTGAACGACGCGTTTCAAGTTTTATTGCAACAGTCGTCATGTCCCGGGCGGCGGACCACACGTAGCAGAAACATATCTGCACTGTCGCTAAATCAAATCGGATCAGATCAAATCAAATCTACGGAGATTTCTCAAATGAAAAAGACTCTGCTCGCTGCAGCGCTCGCTACCGGGTTCGGCTTTGCCGTCGGTGCGGCCCACGCAGAAACGTCGGTTACCCTTTACGGTATCGTCGACGGGGGTATCGGCTACCAGCAACTCAAAGGTAGCTACATCGATGAAACCGGCACGCCAGTTGATTACAACGGCAAGCGCACGGGCATGATCAATGGCATCAACTCCGCCAACCGCTGGGGGCTGAAAGGCACTGAAGATCTGGGCAACGGCCTGCAAGCCGTGTTCGTGCTTGAAAGCGGCTTTGATCTGGGCACCGGCGTTTCGGGCCAGGCGCTGGGCAACACCAATCGCATGTTCGGTCGCCAAGCCACCGTCGGTTTGCAGTCTGATGCCTGGGGCCGTCTCGACCTTGGCCGCCAGACCAATATCGCCAGCAAGTACTTTGCCGGCATCGCCAGCCCATTTGGCGTAGATTTTGGTCAAGCCGCCGCCGGCGCCACCTTCAACTCGGCCGCCAGCCTGCGTTACGACAACATGATCATGTACCAGACGCCCAATTTTTCGGGCTTCCAGTTTGGCGTCGGGTATTCCTTTAACGCCAACGGTTCGCAGCAGTTCCGCCAAAGCGGAGGCGACGACCCCAACACCCGCGCCTGGACTACCGGTCTTCGCTACGACAACGGTCCAATCGGCGTAGCCGCCACCTACGACCAGTTCAAGGCGCCCGAGTCGTTCGCCGACGGCACGCCTAACCCCGATGGTGGAGTGAAGGTCAAGTCCTGGACCATAGGCGCAAGCTACGACTTCCAGGTCGCCAAGTTGCACGCCGGCTATGGCCAGACCCGCAACGGCTGGTTCCAAGGCATTACCTTCGCTGACCTGGACGCCACCGGCGCCTTGCTGGTCAATGATGGCATGCGCGTCAATTCGTACACGGTCGGCCTGAGCGCTCCGGTCGGTCCGGGCGAAGTCATGGCTTCGTGGGGCATGGCTGATCCTCGCGGCACTGCCGGTGACGACGAGAAACAAAACATCTACAGCCTGGGCTACACCTACCCGCTGTCCAAGCGCACCAACGTGTACGCTGTGGGTTCGTACGCCAAGAATGTGGCCTTCCAGGACGACCTGAAGTCGACCCTGATTGGTGTCGGTATGCGTCACCAGTTCTAACAACTACTCCGAGCCGGCCCAGGCTACGGCCTGCGGCCTTTCGGTTTCCGATCGGGCGAAGCATGATTTTCATGCGAGGCCCGGACGGATTTCCGGACCACTCTTTTATAGGGTGGTTTTTTTTTGGGGAAAACCCCTAAGAAGGCCGAATAATGCGTCGTTGAGCTCCACGAAACCGGGGAGGCTCCGTATAATCAATGCTAATGGAGCGATTAGACTCTATATGCGTAACCAATAATTTGTATCGGCACCGAACACCCAGTTCGCCGTTCGTTCGCTCATAACATGCGCTCTATAGGTGCGCACCCGAGGAGACAAATATGAAGTTGCCTGGTTTCAGAGCAGTATTAACGAGCCTCGCCGCATTGGCTCTGGCAGGAGCCGCGCATGCGGCCGACCCAACCGAGATCCGCATCGGCTACGCCATCTCCAAAACAGGACCCTACGCCGGCGGCGCCAGCACCACTGTGCTGCCCAATTACCAGATGTGGGCGGCCGAGCTTGAAGCGGCCGGGGGTATCGAAATCAATGGCAAGAAGGTTCCAGTCAAGTTCATCGAGTACGACGACCGAAGCAGTTCGGAAGAAGCCGTCCGCGCTGTCGAGCGCCTGGTCAACCAGGACAAGGTCGACTTCATCCTGCCGCCCTGGGGCACCGGAATGAACCTGGCCGTGGGCCCGATACTCAACCGTCATGGCTATCCGCACATGACCACAACCATGATCTCCGACCGCATTCCGCAGCTTCGCGAACGCTGGCCCAATATGTTCTTCTTTACGCTTACATCCACCCAATATGCGCACGGCATTGTCGAGGTGCTCAAGCGGTTGCGTGACGACGGCAAGATCCAGGGCAAAGTGGCCATTGTCAACGTTGCCGACCAGTTCGGGGTCGAGCTGGGCAAGGCTGCTCGAGAAGAACTGGCCAACGCCAGGTTCGACGTGGTGTACGACCAAAGCTACCCGCTGGGTTCGCAAGACCTGCAAACCATCGTCAATGAGGCGCGCCGCGCCGAGCCCGAAGCTTTCCTGGCGTTCAGCTATCCGCCCGACACCCTGGCCCTTACTGATCAGGCGCAAAAAGTGGGCTTTAACCCCAAGGTGTTCTACACCGCTATCGGAACGGTCTTTCCGGTATTCAAAGACCGTTTCGGCGCCAACACCGAAGGCGTGCTGGGTTTGGGCGGCGTCAGCAAAGAGCTGCCGGCAACGGCCGAGTACCGTGCGCGACATCTCAAGATGTTCAACCGCGAGGCCGACTTCAACGGTAGCGCAGTAACCTACGCCACCTTGCAAGTATTGCAGCAGGCCATCGAGCGTGCCAACAGCATCGACCGCGAAGCGGTCGCGAAAGAAATCGAAACCGGCAGTTTCGATACGGTCGTGGGTCCCGTCAAACTGCAAAACCGCATGTGGGTTGAAGAAGCCTCGGTCGGCCAGTGGCAAGGCGATGCCCTTGAGCCTGTCCAGCCTGCCGATCTTGTCGGCGCCAAGCCCATCATTTTCCCCAAGCCGGCCTGGAAAGCCAATTAGATCGCTGTAAAAGTCGCGCCCGGCGGCTAAGCCGGTTGTCTTGCCGGATTAGCCGCGCGACTTTCCGGGTATTTCCAGAAGGCGTTTTCAGGGCGGGGCGCTTGCGCTGCGCTCCGTCGCCGGGCCGCCGGCAATGCGCAAGGCCTTGCCACAGCTTTCCCCAACGTTGGAACTTAGATGCAGATCATCGATGCTTTGCTTAATGGATTGACGCTCGGGGGCGTCTACGCACTGATCGCCATGGGGCTCACACTGCAGTACGGCGTGGCCCGTATCATGAATCTTTCCTACGGCCAGTTTCTGGTCGCGGCAGCCATCAGCTCATACTGGCTCTTCAAGGCGATGTCGGTCAATCCGCTGCTGGGGCTCGTAATCATCGTGCCGCTTTCCTTTGTGGTGAACTGGCTGGTTTACCAGGTGCTGCTGCACCCGCTGGTCAAGCGGGCGCGTACCGAAATGGCCCTGGAGACCGACAGTATTCTGGCCACCTTCGGGCTGCTGTTCATAGTCGAAGGCATTATGTTGCTGTGGTTTGGCGGCGCCTACCTAAACAATGCCTATCTGGATACGGTGTTCATGGTCATGGGCTCGCCGCTGGGGGCCGACCGATTGCTGGCGCTTGGCGTTGCCGTGTTGCTGGGCGGGGCGCTTTATCTTCTACTCAACTACACGCGGCGTGGCACGGTCATCCGCGCTGTGGCGGCGTCGCCGGCGTCGGCCCAATTGGTGGCGATCGACGTGCGAAAGACCGTGGCTCTTACCTTTGCGCTGGGCGGCGGCCTGGTCGCGGCCAGCGGCGTGCTGGTAAGCATGTTTCTTACCTTCAACGCAACCATGGGCGTGGTGTTCACCATGAAGGCCCTGATTGTGGTGATTATGGGCGGGGTGGGCAACCTGCTGGGCTGCCTGCTGGCAGGCCTGTTGCTTGGCCTGGCCGAAAGCCTGGTCGCCACCTATGTCGATCCGGGCCTGACGCTGGCGGTTACCTTCGCGCTGTTCATGCTGGTGCTAATCGTGCGGCCTACCGGCCTGTTCGGGAGGTCGGCATGAAATCCCTCAAGTTTTTGCCCGGCGTCGTGGGTGTGGCGCTACTGGCGCTTTGTGCGGCTGTTCCGTTCATTGGAAGCGGCTACGCCATCTCGATGGCAATCAATCTGCTCATGTTCACAGCCCTGGCAACGGCTTGGGCGATGTTCTCGGGCCCGACGAATTACATATCTCTGGCTACTGTGGCGTTTTTCGGCATAGGGGCGTATACAGCGGCTGTGCTGGCCGAAACCGTCTCCTGGCCCATGGTGCTGGTCATCGCCGTGCTGATCAGCCTGGCGGTGTCGCTGGTGGTGGGCCTGGCCACCTTGCGGCTGCGTGGGGTGTATTTCGTCGTCTTTACCTTTGGCCTGTCTGAATTGCTTCGCCAGATGGTCACTTGGTATGAAACCAACCGGGCCGGCTCGCTGGGCCGCTATTTGTTTCTTGATCTGACCCAGGCGCAGATACTTTGGCAATTGGTCGCCCTAACAGCCCTGGTCTTCATCGTCGGCTGGTGCGTGCAGCGTTCCAGGCTAGGGCTGGCGTTGCGCATGATAGGCGACGACGAGACCGTTGCCGTACATTCCGGCGTCAGCACCACCTTCGCCAAGATGGCGGCGTTTTCGATCAGCTCCATGTTGATGGCGTTGGCGGGCGCCATTGTCGCGCCGCGCTGGACGTACATCGACCCTACCATCGCCTTTAATTCGGTGCTGTCATTCCAAGTGCTGATCATGGCATTGCTTGGCGGGGCCGCCCGCCTGCACGGACCCGTGCTGGGCGTAGTGCCGCTGGTCTTGCTGTTCGAGTATTTGTCCGCCAATTTTCCGAATTACTTCAGCGTGCTGCTCGGGCTTACTTTCATGGCGATCGTCTATCTGGTGCCCAAGGGCGTGGCGGGGTTGCTGGCCTCGTGGGCAAAGCGCCTGCCCGGCAACAGGGCCCGGGCTGTGCCGCCCGCCGGAGACACCCCATGAGCGCGCCCATACTGCAAATCCACGGCCTGGTTAAGCGATTTGGCGGCCTGGTGGCTGTAAACGAAATGGAATTTTCGGTGCGACAAGGCGAAATCGTCGGCCTGCTGGGGCCCAACGGCTCAGGTAAAACCACCGTCATGAACTTGATTTCGGGCGCTCTTAAGCCCAATCAGGGCAGCATACGGCTCTACGACACCGAGCTCGTCGGCTTGCCGCCCAATCGCATCGCGCGCCGCGGCGTCGCCCGCACTTTTCAATTGGTGCGGGTGCTGGGCTCGATGAACGCGCTCGAAAACGTGAAAGCCGGCCTGGCTTTTGGCACCGAGCCGTTGGCGGGCAGGGCGGCTGACCACGAAGCCGCCTTATTGCTCGAGCGCGTGGGCATGGCCGACTTTGCGTATGTCGAGGCCGCCGACCTTACCTATATCAACCAAAAGCGACTCGAGCTGGCCCGTGCGCTGGCCCTGCGGCCACGATTGCTGCTGCTTGACGAGTGGCTGGCGGGGCTTAATCCCTCCGAGCTGATCGATGGCATTGAACTGCTGCGTTCCGTGCGCGAAGAAGGCGTGACAATGATTCTGGTCGAGCACGTCATGGATGCCATCCGGTCGCTTTGCGACCGCTGCGTGGTCATGAACGTCGGTCGCAAGATTGCCGATGCGCCACCGCTGCAAGCCCTGGCTGAGCCCGAGGTGGTCCGCGCTTACCTGGGGGACGACGACGATGCTTGAGGTCAAGAACCTGTCCGTTGCGTATGGCAAGCACCACGCCTTGCGTGGCATTGACGTGGAAGTTGCCGACGGCGAGGTGGTGGTGATGCTGGGCGCTAACGGCGCGGGCAAGTCCACCGTGCTCAAGGCCGTGGCCAACCTTGTGCCGGCTCTGGCCGGCAGTGTCATTCAGCATGACGGCATCGACTTGCGGCGTTTGCAGCCCCATCAGATCGTCGAGGCCGGCATAGCGCTGGTGCCCGAGGGCCGAGGCATTTTCGGCCAGCTTACTGTGCGCGAAAACCTGCAGCTTGGCGCCCATGCGCGTCGCGCTCGCAGCGTCGAAAGCCGGAATCTCGAGCAGGTATTAATGCTGTTCCCCAAGCTTGAGCAGCGGCTCTCGCAAGTGGTTTCCACCATGAGCGGAGGCGAGCAGCAAATGGTGGCCATTGGCCGCGCGCTTATGTCCGCGCCTCATACCCTGTTGCTCGATGAGCCCTCGCTTGGCTTATCGCCCATCATGGCCAGCGAGGTGTTCAAAATCTTGAAGCAGGTGCGGAAGATCGGCATCAGTGTGCTGCTGGTCGAGCAAAATGCCAAGAAAAGCCTGGCGATCGCCGATCGCGGTTACCTGATCGAGAACGGGACCATCGTCGGGTCCGGCGCCGCTGCCGCGCTTGCCGGCGATCCGGCGGTGCAGCGCGCTTATCTGGGCGTGGTCGCCGCGTCTCCCGCTGTCGGTGAAGCCGCAGGGCTCAACACCAAGCATGAATAAAGCCAGGAGACGCCATGAAACTAAAAGATAAAGTATGTGTTGTCACGGGCGCGGCCGGCAGTCTGGGGCAAAGCGCCGCGCGGCTATTCGTGCAAGAGGGCGCGCGGGTGGTGTTGGTGGATCGCGACGCGGCCCAGTTGAATGCGGCTGCCCAGACCCTTGGCGCCGATAATGTCGAAATCGTGGTGGCCGACGTTACCCGGGCCGAAGACACCCGAGGCTATGTGGATCGCGCCATGGAAAAATGGGGCCGGCTCGATGTTCTGTTTGGCAATGCCGGTGTCAACGGCCAGATCGCCCCTATTGCCGATTACCCGGAAGACGACTTTGACCAAGTTATGGCGGTCAATGTGCGCGGCTGCTTCCTGGCCTGCAAATATGCCATGCCTGTCATGCAGGCGGGCGGTGCTGTCGTGCTCACCTCCAGCGTGGTGGGCGTGACGGCCGACCCGGGCATCTGCGCGTACGCCACGTCAAAGCATGCGCTCATCGGCTTGATGCGGGTTGCCGCCAAAGAGGGCGCCCAGCGGGGAATCCGGGTCAACGTCATAGCCCCGGGGCCCATCGACAACAATTTCCAGCTCGACATCGAGAAAAGGCTGTCCGAGGTTGTGGGCCAGGACGCCACCAAGATGCTGGATACCATGATTGCGCTGGGCCGTCATGGCCAACCCGACGAAATCGCGCGTGCAGTGCTGTTTCTTGCCTGTGATGACAGCAGTTTTACTACAGGAACGGTATTGATGGCCGACGGCGGCATGCACATATAACCCTCGCAGCGGTGTTGCGAGGCCCCCGGCGGCTTCTTGAAAAGCAGTTGTTGGAACGGGGCTTCAGCCCTTGGGCGAACGTCAATCGGGTAGCCCCTGGGGAAGAGTCGGCCAGTACCGGGCCGGGGGTAATGGTGCGCCCAAAATGCTACAATCCTATGGTTTACTTATCGTGATTGGAAGTTGGGCATGAACCTGCAACAGTACTTTCCTGTTTTGCTGTTTATTATTGTTGCTATTTTGATAGGTTTTGCGCTTTTGATAGTGGGCCGGGTACTTGGCCCGCATCGTCCCGACGACGAAAAGCTGTCCACCTACGAGTGTGGCTTCGAGGCTTTCGACGATTCGCGCATGAAGTTTGATGTGCGCTACTATCTCGTCGCTATTTTGTTCATTCTCTTCGATCTTGAAATCGCCTTTCTGTTTCCCTGGGCCATCGCCAACGGCACGCTTGGCCTGGTGGGCTTCTGGACAGTAATGGTGTTTCTAGCGGTGCTTACCGTCGGATTCATCTATGAATGGAGAAAGGGCGCGCTCGATTGGGAATAGCGCACTGGCTTTCATCGCGGCTATGGCCGCATCGCAATTATTCGGCACGGCTCCATCGGTTTGCTGTGCCCGTCGCTGCATAAGCGTTTAGGCAAAATCATGGCTATTGACGGCATTCTCAAAGAAGGTTTCATCACGACCAGCGCGGATAAGTTCCTCAACTGGGCCAAGACGGGCTCGTTGTGGCCCATGACATTTGGTCTGGCCTGCTGTGCGGTCGAAATGATGCATGCGGGCGCGGCCCGCTACGATCTTGACCAATTTGGCATTATTTTTCGCCCCAGCCCGCGTCAGTCCGACCTGATGATCGTGGCCGGTACGCTGTGTAATAAAATGGCGCCGGCTTTGCGCAAGGTCTACGACCAGATGCCCGAGCCGCGCTGGGTGGTTTCCATGGGCTCTTGTGCCAACGGGGGCGGATACTATCACTACTCTTATTCCGTCGTACGGGGTTGCGACCGCATCGTGCCCGTCGACGTCTACGTGCCGGGCTGCCCGCCGACGGCCGAGGCCCTGGTCTATGGGCTGCTCCAGATGCAGAACAAGATTCGCCTCACGAACACGATCGCACGCTAGGCATGGCCGGCATTCGATCTTTCCCCTCAACGGCTAACGGCTTGCTATGACCCGGCTTGAAACACTGAAATCCAACCTGTGGGCACAGTTCGGCGAGGATGTCGCCCTGACAGAAGCCTTGAACGAACTTACGCTCGAGATCAACCCCGATCAGTGGGTCGACGCCTGTACTACCCTGCGTGATCAGGCTGCGCTCGACTTCGCCACTTGCATTGACTTGTGCGCGGTCGATTATTCCACCTGGGGCCAGCCGGCTTTTGGGTGGCCGACGCCCGAGTTTCCGAAGCGCTATGCTGTGGTGCTGCACCTTATATCGGTCACCCACAACTGGCGCTTGCGCGTGCGCACCTGGGTGTCCAACGACGACTTTCCCGTTGTGGCGTCCCTGGTCGATGTCTGGCCCAGCGTGAACTGGTTCGAACGCGAGGCCTTCGATTTATATGGCGTGGTCTTCGAAGGACATCCCGATCTGCGCCGCATTCTTACCGATTATGGCTTTATCGGCCATCCTTTCCGTAAAGACTTCCCGCTGTCCGGCCACGTTGAAATGCGTTACGACACCGAGCAGAAACGGGTGATCTATCAGCCGGTAACCATCGAGCCGCGTGAAATCACCCCTCGCATCGTGCGCGAAGAAGGCTACGGAATAGAGCGTTAAACATGGCAGAACTGAAAACCTACAACCTTAACTTCGGTCCCCAGCATCCCGCAGCGCACGGTGTGTTGCGCCTGGTGCTCGAGCTGGACGGCGAAGTCATCCAGCGCGCCGACCCGCATATCGGGCTGTTGCACCGTGCCACCGAGAAGCTGGCTGAACACCGGACATATCTTCAAGCGCTGCCCTATATGGACCGCCTGGATTATGTCTCGATGATGTGCAACGAGCATGCTTATGTCATGACCATCGAGAAGTTGCTGGGCATTGAAGTGCCGTTGCGGGCGCAATATATCCGCGTCATGTTCGACGAGATCACCCGCATCCTCAATCACTTGATGTCCATCGGGTCGCACGGGCTCGACGTTGGCGCCATGGCGGTGTTTCTGTACGCGTTTCGCGAGCGCGAAGACCTCATGGACTGCTACGAGGCCGTTTCGGGTGCGCGGTTGCACGCGGCTTACTACCGGCCCGGCGGTGTCTATCGCGACTTGCCCGATTCCATGCCCCAGTATGGCGAAAGCAGCAAATATCGCGGCGACAAAGAACTCAAGGCCATGAACGAGGCGCGCTCGGGTTCTTTGCTGGATTTCATCGAAGACTTCACCAATCGTTTTCCCGCTTGCGTCGACGAATACGAAACCCTGCTTACCGATAACCGCATCTGGAAGCAGCGTCTTGTCGACGTTGGCGTCGTCGACCCCGAACGTGCCAAGGCGCTGGGGTTCACCGGCCCCATGCTGCGAGGCTCGGGGGTCGAGTGGGATCTCCGCAAGATGGAACCCTACGAAGTCTATGATCGGGTCGATTTCGATATCCCGGTTGGGGTAAACGGCGACTGCTATGACCGCTATCTTGTGCGGGTGGCCGAAATGCGCGAAAGCAACCGCATCATCCGCCAGTGTGTGGAATGGCTGCGGAACAACCCGGGGCCGGTCATTGTCGACAACCACAAGGTGGCGCCTCCGTCGCGCGAGCGCATGAAGCTCGGCATGGAAGACCTTATCCACCATTTCAAGCTGTTTACCGAGGGCATGCACGTACCCCGGGGCGAAGCCTATGCCGCGGTCGAACATCCGAAGGGCGAGTTCGGCACCTACATTGTGTCCGATGGCGCCAACAAGCCTTACCGCCTGAAGATTCGCGCACCGGGATTTGTGCATTTGGCGGCGCTGGACGAAATGTCGCGCGGCCACATGATCGCCGATGCGGTCACCATCATTGGCACGCTGGACATCGTGTTCGGCGAGATCGACCGCTAGGCGGAGCCCAACCAGGTATAAACCGGATTCAAACTATGCTGCTTTCCGAACAAGCCTACCGAAAAATCGACGCGGAATTAACCAAATTCCCGAGCGATCAGAAGCAATCGGTCATTATGGCGGCGCTCGCCTTCGCCCAGGACGAAAAAGGCTGGCTTTCCACTGATGTCATCGAAGATATCGCCAATTATCTCCAAGTGCCGCCCATCGCCGTGCAAGAGGTTGCGTCCTTCTACGACATGTTCAACACCAAGCCGGTGGGGCGCTTCAAGATCACCGTATGCACCAACCTTCCCTGTGCTTTGCGCGACGGGGTCAAGACGGCCGACTACATCAGCCGGAAATTGGGCATTGGTTTTCACGAGACCACCGAAGACGGCCAGTTCACCCTGATGGAAGGCGAATGCATGGGCGCTTGCGGCGATTCGCCGGTGCTGCTGGTCAACGACAAGCATATGTGCGTACGCATGGCCCCCGAAAAAATCGACGCCATGCTCGATGAACTCAAACGACACGGAGAATCGGCATGAACGCTCCGGAACCCGATGTGCTAAAGCAGTTTTCGCAGGGCCTCGACATTGCGCCTGACGGTGATTTGTCGCGCAGCATGATCTTCCACGGGCGTCACATCAAGCCGCAGATCGTAGCCGATCTGGACGGCGAGAACTGGCGCTTGCAAGACTACGTAAAGCGAGGCGGCTACGAGGGCCTGCGCAAGATTCTGACCACGGGCATGAAGCCCGAGGATGTCATTGCCGAAGTTAAAACCTCGGCCCTGAGAGGGCGGGGCGGCGCCGGCTTTCCCACCGGCCTCAAGTGGAGCTTCATGCCGCGCAGCTTGCCCGGCCAGAAATACCTGGTTTGCAACTCGGACGAGGGCGAGCCCGGTACTTTCAAAGACCGCGACATCCTACGTTTCAACCCGCATATTGTTATTGAAGGCATGGCCATCGCGGCTTACGCAATGGGCATCAGCGTGGGCTACAACTATATCCACGGTGAAATTTTCGAGGTTTACGACCGTTTCGAAGAGGCGCTCGAAGAGGCACGCGAAGCGGGTTTCCTGGGTGATCGAATTCTGGGCTCTGATTTCAACTTTCAGTTGCATGCCTTCCACGGCTATGGCGCCTACATTTGCGGTGAAGAAACCGCACTGCTCGAGTCGCTCGAGGGCAAGAAGGGCCAGCCGCGCTTCAAGCCGCCGTTCCCGGCCAGCTTCGGCCTGTACGGCAAGCCCACCACCGTCAACAACACCGAAACCTTCGCGGCCGTGCCCTGGATTTTCCGCAACAGCGGCCAGGCTTATCTCGAAACCGGCCTGCCCAACAATGGCGGCACCAAGCTGTTCTCAATGTCGGGCGACGTCGAACTGCCCGGCAACTATGAAGTACCGCTGGGCACGCCGTTTTCCGAACTGCTTGAACTGGCGGGCGGGATGCGTGGCGGGCGCAAGATCAAAGCCGTTATCCCGGGCGGCTCCAGCGCTCCGGTGCTGCCGGGCGACATCATGATGCAGACCACCATGGATTACGACGGTATCGCCAAGGCCGGTTCCATGCTTGGTTCGGGCGCCGTCATCGTCATGGATGAAACCCGCTGCATGGTCAAGTCGCTCTTGCGGCTGTCGTATTTCTATTTTGAAGAAAGCTGCGGCCAATGCACGCCGTGTCGTGAAGGCACCGGCTGGCTCTACCGCATGATCCATCGCATCGAGAACGGCCAGGGCCGCCCTGAAGATCTCGACGTGCTCGATTCCGTCGCCCATAACATCATGGGACGCACCATCTGCGCCCTGGGTGATGCGGCGGCCATGCCCGTGCGTAGCTTCATCAAGCATTTCCGCGACGAGTTCGCACACCACATCGAGCACAAAAGCTGCGTGGTGCCCAAATATCTGTAGGTCAGGACAAGCAATGGTTGAACTCACCATAGACGGCAACAAGGTTGAAGTGCCCGAGGGCAGCATGGTCATGCATGCCGCTCACAAGCTGGGCCTGTATGTGCCGCATTTCTGCTATCACAAGAAGCTCTCCATCGCGGCGAACTGCCGCATGTGTCTGGTCGAGGTTGAAAAAGCGCCCAAGCCCATGCCCGCCTGCGCCACGCCCGCCACCAACGGCATGGTTGTGCACATAAGCTCTGAAATAGCAGTGGCCGCACAGAAAAGCGTCATGGAGTTCCTGCTGATCAACCACCCGCTCGATTGTCCGGTATGCGATCAGGGCGGCGAGTGTCAGTTGCAGGACCTTGCCGTGGGCTACGGCGCATCGGCTTCACGCTATAAAGAAGAAAAGCGCGTGGTGTTCCACAAGCCCATGGGGCCGCTTATCTCCGCCGAGGAAATGCCGCGATGCATCCACTGCACTCGTTGCGTGCGCTTTGGTCAAGAGGTCGGCGGCATCATGGAGCTGGGCATGGTCCAGCGAGGCGAGCATGCCGAGATAACGTCCTTCGTCGGGCGCGCGGTCGAATCCGAGCTTTCCGGCAACATGATCGACATATGCCCGGTGGGCGCGCTTACTTCCAAACCGTTCCGCTATGCCGCGCGCACCTGGGAGCTTGCCCGGCGCCGCTCGGTCAGCCCGCACGACAGCCTGGGCGCCAACCTGGTAATTCACGTCAAAGATCATCGGGTGCTGCGCGTTGTGCCTTTCGAGAACGAAGAGGTCAATGAATGCTGGATCAGTGATCGAGACCGTTTCTCGTATACCGGCCTCTACACGGAAGACCGCCTTGCCCATCCCATGGTGCGTGATGCTACCGGGCAATGGCGCGAAGCCTCCTGGAGCGATGCGCTTCAGGCGGTGGTGCGCGGCCTGAACCAGGCTCGTGAAGATCACGGAGCTGATCAACTGGGCGCCATCGGCGCTCATACCGCAACGGTTGAAGAGCTTGCCTTGCTGGCGCGGTTGACACGCAGCCTGGGCTCCGACAATGTGGATTTTCGCCTGCGCTTCAACGACCCCGCGTTTGACAAAGCCTTGCCCGGAGTACCTTGGCTGGGCATGTCCATTGAAGAGTTCGGCCAACTCGACCGCGTGCTGGTCGTGGGGTCTTTCCTGCGCAAAGATCACCCTTTGCTGGCCCAGCGCCTGCGCCAGGCGGCCAAGCACGGCACACAGATCGCTTTCATCGACAGTGCGGCCGACGATCCTTTGTTTCCAGTTGCAGCGCGCCAAGTCGTGGCGCCGGCCGGTATTCCCAACGCCCTTGCGCAAGTGCTGGCGGCATGGGCCAAGGCCAACCAGCAAACCGTGCCGGAAGCCTTCGCATCGGTTGAGCCTTCGGAAGAGGCCGAACGCATAGCGGCGGCTTTGGCGGGCGGCGAAAAAGTGGCGGTCATGCTGGGCAATATGGCGGTTTCATCGCCCGACGCCGCCCTTATCGCGGCCAACGCGCAAGCATTGGCCAAAGCCATGGGCGCCACTCTGGGTTTTCTTACCCTGGGCGGCAACACGGTGGGGGGCTACTTGGCCGGCGCCGTGCCGCAAGAAGATGGGCTGACTGCCGAGCAAATGCTGCAAAAGGGCCTCAAGGGCTATGTGGTGTTGCATGCCGAACCCGCATTCGATTCCGATAACGGCGTGCAAGCACTGCGCTCGCTTCAGAATGCGCAGTTCGCCGTCGC
Source organism: Pusillimonas sp. (assembly GCF_044464525.1). NCBI lineage: Bacteria > Pseudomonadati > Pseudomonadota > Betaproteobacteria > Burkholderiales > Alcaligenaceae > Pusillimonas > Pusillimonas sp. Next base: position 109,891 of record NZ_JBIQLE010000009.1, on the reverse strand, counting down.
ACTCACTTCGTATTATTCGGCAGCGGCCGATTGGGCCGACGTCATGCTGCCCATCTCGCCGTTTACCGAAACTTCAGGCACTTTCGTCAATGCCGAAGGGCGCACGCAAAGCTTCAAGGGCACGGCCGCGCCTTATGGCGACGCTCGTCCGGCCTGGAAGGTGCTGCGTGTAATGGGCAATCTGCTCGAGCTTGCGGGTTTCGATGACGAAACCTCCGAGTCGGTGCGCGACACGGTGCTCGTGGACGGCATTCAAGAGCGTCTGTCCAACCAGGTTGCCGCCCCTGTGGGGTTGGGCCACGCCCCGCAAGGTTTGCAGCGTGTGGCCGATGTGCCCATTTATCGTAGCGATGCCCTGGTCAGACGCGCCGAGCCGCTGCAAGAGACTGCAGATTCACGCAAGCCGACAGCGCGCATGAACGCCGCCACGCTGCAGGGCTTGAGCCTCAGCGACGGCGACGCAATCCGTGTTCGTTCGGCTGACGGCGAGGTCGCCCTTCAGGCAAAGCTGGATCCTGCCGTAGCTGATGGCGCGATCAGGATTTCGACGGCGTTTGCCGAAACCCTGCCGCTGGGAGCCTCCTTCGGCGAAATTTCGGTGGAGCGTGCTTAAATGGACTGGTTGATTCAACTCGAAGCCTTCGGAACGGGGCTGGTCGGGCCGAACGCCTGGTACGTGGTGTGGACTCTCATCAAGGTCCTGGTGGTGGCCGTGCCGGTCATCTTGTGCGTCGCCTACCTAACCTACTGGGAACGCAAGATGATAGGCGCAATGCACGCGCGCCTTGGTCCGACCCGAGTCGGTTTCCGTGGGTTGCTCCAGCCTTTTGCGGACGTTTTCAAGCTGCTGACAAAAGAGCTGATCGTACCGACCAAGTCAAGCAAGCTGCTGTTTTTGTTGGCGCCGGTGGTAACCTTGATGCCCGCGCTGGCAGCTTGGGCTGTAGTGCCCTTCGGCCCCGACATGGTGTTGTCCAACGTCAATGCCGGGCTGCTGTATATCATGGCAGTCACCTCGCTGGGCGTTTACGGCGTTATCGTGGCGGGCTGGGCTTCCAACTCAAAGTACGCATTGCTCGGAGCCATGCGGGCCTCGGCTCAAATGATCTCTTATGAACTGGCCATCGGCTTTGTGCTGCTGACCGTGTTGCTGGTTTCAGGCTCGCTCAACATGAGCGAGATTGTTGTGGGGCAGGGCAGTGGCTGGTTTGCCGATCGCGGCCTGACTTTTCTTTCCTGGAACTGGTTGCCGCTGCTGCCGCTATTCGTTATTTACGTGATCTCGGCCGTGGCCGAGACCAACCGTCACCCCTTCGATGTGGTCGAGGGCGAGTCCGAAATTGTGGCCGGCCACATGGTCGAATATTCGGGAACGGCCTTCGCACTGTTCTTCCTTGGTGAATACGCCAACATGATCCTGCTGTCCGCCGTGGCCGCGATCATGTTCCTGGGTGGCTGGATGCCTCCGCTCGACGTTGCACCGTTCACCTGGGTGCCGGGCTGGCTGTGGCTGGGCATCAAGACTTTTTGTGTCGTCTCTATGTTCATTTGGTTCCGTGCGACTTTCCCGCGCTATCGCTATGACCAGATCATGCGCTTGGGCTGGAAGGTGTTCATTCCCGTCACCGGCGTCTGGCTGGTGGTGGTGGCGATCTGGATGCAGACGCCCTGGAACATTTGGCAATAGACTGACTGGGGCTAGATATGGAAGCTATCAAAGATTTTTTCGGCAGCCTGATGCTGACCGAGATGCTCAAGGGTATGCGCCTGACAGGCAAGTATTTTTTCAAACGCAAGGTCACCTTGCGCTACCCGCAGGAAAAAACGCCCGCGTCGCCGCGCTTCAGGGGCTTGCACGCCTTGCGTCGTTATCCAAACGGCGAAGAGCGTTGCATTGCCTGCAAGCTGTGCGAGGCGGTATGCCCAGCACTGGCCATCACCATCGAGTCGCACGAGCGGGAAGACGGCACCCGCCGCACCACCCGATATGACATCGACCTGGCCAAATGCATTTTCTGCGGCTTTTGCGAAGAAAGCTGTCCGGTGGACTCCATCGTCGAGACCCATATGCACGAATACCATGGTGAAAAGCGGGGCGACCTGTACTACACCAAGGATATGCTGCTGGCGGTCGGCGACCAGTTCGAAGAAGAAATCGCTCGCCGGCGCGAAGCCGACGCGCCTTACCGCTGATCTCGGGACAAAATCCATGACTTTTTATTCCGTCCTGTTCTACATCCTGTCGTTCGTGCTGGTGTATGCCGCGATCCGCGTGATCGCCGCCGCCAACCCGATCACGGCTGTATTGCATTTGATTCTGGCTTTCTTCAACGCTTCCATGCTTTGGATCATGGCGGGCGCCGAATTCCTGGGCCTGCTGCTGGTGCTGGTGTATGTGGGCGCCGTCATGGTGCTTTTCCTGTTTGTCGTCATGATGCTCGACGTGCGCATGGAAAGCCTGCGGCGGGGCTTCAAGGCTTACATGGTCATGGGCTCGATCATCGGCATCATCATGGTGCTGGAACTGTCATTCGTGCTGGGTAGTCTATGGCGCGGTTATGGCCCGCAGGCGCAGATGGGCGCCGACTTCAACAACACGCATGCCCTGGGCAGCCTGATGTACAGCGAATATGTATTCGCGGTACAGGTGGGCGCCGTCATACTGCTGGTCGGCATGGTGTCGGCCATTGCCCTGACTTTGCGCAAGCGACGCGACGTCAAGCGCTCCGACCCTTCCAAGCAGGTGCGCGTGCGCGCCCAAGACCGCCTGCGGATGGTCAGTATCCCGTCGCAGACCGAATCAACCGGCAAGGACACAAAATGACAATAACGCTGGCTCATTATCTGATACTGGGTGGCATTCTGTTTGCCATCGGCGTGTTCGGCTTTTTCCTGAACCGCCGGAATCTCATCATTCTCTTGATGTCGATCGAGTTGATCCTGCTCGCCGCCAATTTTAATTTCGTGGCGTTTTCCACATGGTTCGGCGATATGTCGGGCCAGGTGTTCGTTTTCTTCATCCTGACGGTCGCAGCGGCCGAGGCGGCCATCGGCCTTGCCATTCTGGTGTTGCTGTACCGCAACCTAAACACGATCAACGTCGACGAACTAGACCAGCTTAAGGGTTGATGGGATTACCGATACTATGAGTTCAATCAGTCTTTACCTCGTTATTGCGCTGGCGCCGCTGGTCGGAGCCCTCATCACGGGCTTGTTCGGCACCGGCTTCATGGGCCGCTTCGTGGGCCGAAGCGCCGCGCACAGCATCACCATTCTGGGGGTGCTTGTTTCTTTCATTGGTTCGGTCGTGGTTCTGTTCCAGGTACTGAACGGCCAGACATTCGACGGCACGGTATACATCTGGAACGCCATCGGCGACATCCAGATCGAGATCGGCTTCCTGATCGATTCGCTCAGCGCCATGATGATGGTGGTGGTTACGTCGGTGTCGCTGATGGTGCACATATACACCATCGGCTACATGGCCGACGACCCGGGCTATCAGCGTTTCTTCTCGTATATTTCGCTGTTCACGTTCTCGATGCTGATGCTGGTCATGTCGAACAACATGCTGCAGCTGTTTTTCGGCTGGGAGGCTGTTGGCCTGGTTTCGTATCTGCTGATCGGCTTCTGGTTCAAGCGCCCGACGGCCATCTTCGCAAACATGAAGGCCTTTGTGATCAACCGGGTGGGCGACTTCGGCTTCATCCTGGGCATCGGCTTGCTGTTCGCCTATACCGGCAGCATGCACTACGGCCAGGTGTTTGATCAGACCGACCAACTTGGCTCGCTGGCGTTTCCGGGCACCGACTGGAAGCTGATCACCGTCGCCTGCATTTCGCTGTTCATCGGCGCCATGGGCAAGTCGGCCCAAGTGCCGCTGCACAGCTGGCTGCCCGATTCAATGGAAGGCCCCACGCCCATCTCGGCGCTGATCCACGCGGCGACCATGGTCACCGCGGGCATTTTCATGGTGGCCCGCTTTTCGCCGGTGTTCGAACTGTCGTCCACCGCGCTTTCATTCATGATTGTCATCGGCGCCATTGGCGCACTGTTCCTGGGCATTCTGGGCATTATCCAGAACGACATCAAACGAGTCATTGCGTATTCCACCTTGTCTCAACTGGGATACATGACGGTCGCCCTTGGTGCGTCTGCCTATTCGGCTTCGGTATTCCACTTGATGACCCATGCCTTCTTCAAGGCCCTGCTGTTCCTGGCCGCGGGCTCGGTCATCATTGGCATGCATCACGACCAGGACATCCGCAATATGGGCGGCATGCGCAAATACATGCCGGTCACCTGGATCACCTTTTTGCTGGGCACGCTGGCCCTGGTCGGCACGCCGTTCTTCTCGGGTTTCTATTCCAAAGAGCACATCATCGAGGCGGCCGGCGCCGCCAATGTCTGGGGCGCGGGCATTGCCTACTACGCAACCCTCATTGGTGTCTTCGTCACTTCGCTGTACTCGTTCCGCGTGTACTTCCTGGTCTTCCATGGTAAAGAGCGTTTCGATACGTCCGGCCATGCGGCCGACGATCATGGACATCACGGCGGCACGCCCAAAGAATCGCCTTGGGTGGTTACTTTGCCTCTCGTTCTGCTGGCTATTCCATCGGTGGTCGTGGGGGCATGGCTGATCGAGCCGATGTTGTTTGGCGGGTTCTTTGACGGCGCCATTGCGGTGCTGCCCGAGCATCCGGCCATGGCTGAGCTGGCTTCGCATTGGCATGGCTGGGTCGCCTATGCTTTGCATGGCTTCGTCACAGTGCCGTTCTGGCTGATGATTGCCGGCCTCGTCGTGGCCTGGTACTGCTATATCGTGAATCCGGCCGTTTCGGCCGCCATCCGGCGCAGTTTGTCGGGCGTCTACAAAGTGCTCGACAACAAATACTATGCCGACTGGTTCAACGAGCAAGTCCTGTCCCGCTTTGTGTTCTGCCTGGGCCATGGTTTGTGGCAAAGGGGTGATCGCGGCCTGATCGACGGGGTTGTCGTAGACGGCAGCGCCAAGTTGATCGGCTGGGTGGCGGCCGTCAGTCGGCGCCTGCAGTCGGGCTACATCTATCACTACGCCTTTGCAATGATCATCGGCATCATGGCGTTCCTAACCTTTTTCGTGCTGACGGTTTACTGATGGCAAGCGACATGGCGTCTTCTACTTTTCCCTGGCTGACTCTATCGATCTTCGTGCCGATAGTCGCCGGCCTGATCGTCCTGCTTCTGGGACGCGACGACCGGCCCGCGTTTACCCGCTGGCTGTCGCTGGCCGGCTCGGTCCTGGCCTTCCTGGTTACGCTGCCTCTGTACACGGGCTTCAACTACGAGACGGCGGACATGCAGTTTGTTGAGAAGACGAGCTGGATTGAAACCTTTGCCGTCAACTACCACTTGGGCATCGACGGCATCTCGTTGTGGTTCGTGCTGCTTACCGCCTTCATCACGGTGATCGTGGTGCTGGCCGGCTGGGAGGTAATCAAGCAGCGCGTCGCCCAGTACATGGGCGCCTTTCTGATTCTTTCGGGCCTGATGGTGGGCGTGTTCGCCTCGCTGGACGGCATGCTGTTCTATGTGTTCTTCGAGGCCACCCTGATTCCGATGTATCTCATCATCGGCGTGTGGGGCGGGCCCAACCGGGTCTATGCGGCGTTCAAGTTCTTCCTTTATACGCTGCTAGGCTCGCTGCTGACGCTGGTTGCCTTCATCTACTTGTGGCATGCGGCCGGCGGCTCGTTCGACATCCTCACCTGGCATCAACTGCCGTTGGGCCAGACGCCGCAGATCCTGGTTTTCCTGGCATTGCTCGCCGCCTTCGCCGTCAAGGTTCCCATGTGGCCGGTGCATACCTGGTTGCCGGATGCCCACGTCGAGGCTCCCACCGGGGGCTCTGTGGTGCTGGCGGCCATCATGCTCAAGCTGGGCGCATACGGCTTCTTGCGTTTTTCGCTGCCTATCGCGCCCGATGCTTCTCATAGCCTGGCCGGCCTGATGATTGCGCTATCGCTGATCGCCGTCATTTACATCGGCCTGGTCGCCATCGTTCAAGACGACATGAAGAAGCTGGTCGCCTATTCCTCGGTGGCCCATATGGGCTTCGTAACACTGGGCTTCTTCCTGTTCAATACCGCCGGCCTTGAAGGCGCCATCGTCCAGATGATTTCGCACGGTTTCGTGTCAGGAGCGATGTTCCTGTGCATAGGCGTGCTGTATGACCGCATGCATACACGCCGCATCGCCGACTACGGCGGGGTCATCAACGTGATGCCACGGTTCGTCACCTTCTTTGTGCTGTTTTCGCTGGCCAACAGCGGCCTGCCGGCCACAAGCGGCTTCGTCGGCGAATTCACGGTCATCATGGGTGCAGTCGAGTACAACTTCTGGATCGGCCTGCTGACGGCCACCGCCCTGATCTGGGCCGCCGTTTATTCCTTGTGGATGCTCAAGCGCGTGGCGTTTGGTGAAATCACCAATGATCAGGTGCGCGCCATGCCCGATTTGAACGCACGCGAATTCCTCATCATGGGGATCATGGCTGTCATGGTTCTTTATATGGGCATTCATCCAAAACCGTTTACGGACGTCATGCATGTGTCAGTACAGGCCCTGTTGCAGCACGTCTCCATTTCCAAACTGTAGGCCTGGATCACTATGCAAAATCAATTTCATTTCGCATTGGCGCTGCCCGAGATTCTGCTCCTGGTCCTTACCGCGGCAATTCTGCTGATCGACGCCTTTTCCAAGACTACGGATCGTCATCTGACTTTCGTTCTTAGCCTGGGCACGCTTGTCGTGGTAACCGTGGTCAGCGCGCTGCAGTGGTCCAACGGCCTGGTGGGCACGACTTTCCACGGCCTGTACGTGGTTGATCCCTTAGCCCATCTGTTGAAGATCGCCTCCTATATCGCCGTGGCGGTTACCCTTGTATACGGTCGCGCGTATGCGGAAGGGCGCGACATGCTCAATAACGGTGGAGAGCTGTACACGCTGACGCTCTTTGCCTTGCTGGGGCAGATGGTCATGATCTCGGCGGGCAACCTGCTTACCGTCTATCTGGGCGTAGAGTTGATGTCCTTCGCTCTGTATGCGCTTATCGCGCTACGTCGAGACCACAGGCCTGCCGTCGAGTCGGCCATGAAATACTTTGTGCTCGGCTCACTGGCGTCGGGGGTGCTGCTGTATGGCCTGTCGATGATCTACGGCGCCACCGGCCAGTTGGACTTGACCTTGGTCGCGCAGACCATCGCGGCGGGCGAAACCAATCATATGGCCTTGGTGTTCGGAGTGGTGTTTATTGTCGCCGGCCTGGCGTTCAAGCTGGGCGCCGTGCCCTTCCACATGTGGGTGCCCGACGTCTACCATGGCGCTCCCACCTCGGTGACCTTGATCCTGGGCGCGGCGCCCAAGATTGCTTCGTTCGCTATTGTGCTGCGCCTGCTTACCGAGGCGTTGCATGGGCTCGCCTTCGATTGGCAACCGATGCTGCTGATCATGGCCGTGCTTTCGCTTGCCATTGGCAACCTGACGGCCATTGTTCAAACGAACTTCAAGCGCATGCTGGCATATTCCACCATCTCGCACATGGGCTTTGTGTTTCTCGGCTTGCTGTCGGGCGTGGTCGAAGGCCAGGCTGCCGCCACAGGCCAGGCTTATGGGTCGGCGCTTTTCTATATGCTTACCTATGTGTTGACCACGCTAGCCTCATTCGGCCTGATCTTGTTGCTTAGTCGCCAGGGGTTCGATTGCGAGAAGATTTCTGATCTGAAAGGCCTGAATCAGCGTAGCCCGGTCCTTGCCGGGGTGTTGCTGGTAACGATGTTCTCCTTGACCGGTATTCCGCCCATGGTGGGCTTTTATGCGAAGCTGGCGGTGCTTCAAGCCTTGATCGGAGCAGGCTATATCTCGATCGCGGTGATAGCAGTGCTGTTCTCTTTGATTGGCGCTTTCTATTACCTGCGTGTGGTGAAAATGGCTTATTTCGACGAGCCGGAAGGCGAGACTCTTTCGGCGCCCGCCGGCATCTTGCCGAATGGGTTGATGTCGATCAACGGATTGGCCATCCTGGTTCTGGGCGTCCTGCCTGGCGGGCTCATGGCTCTGTGTGTACGGGCCATTGAAACCTCGTTGGGATACTAAACGCGCATGGATCAATCGCTTGCGGTCTGGGTGGTGATATTGCTGGCTTTTGCTACCGCAAGCCTGCCGTTTTTGTTGGAACGCCATTTGTTGGCGTTGCCATGGGCGCAGCCAGGCGAGCCCCCGCGCCCGATAGTGCTCCGTTTACTTGAGTCGGTGGTTTTCTTTGCTTTGCTGGCGGGATGGTACCGGCTGACGCTCGATCTGATCGGCGATGCTTTCATTGGATCGGACGGGGCGTCGGCGGCGTTGTTCCTGGGCAAGGTGGCCGGCACGCTGGTGCTCGCAGTGCTGCTGCTGGCCTACCCCGGATGGCGTAATCGAGCGGTTTCGGTCGGGAAGCCGGTGCTGGCGCGCCTGATCGAGGTGCTGGTGTTGTATTCGATGGTGGGTACGCTCGGCCTGGCTTTCGAAGCGAATATCGGCAACCCGTTTGAGCAAGGCTGGGAGTTCTACGCCATTACGCTCAGCCTTTATCTGGTGTTGGCTTATCCGGGGTTTGTGCTGCGGTATTTGATGCGGCGGCAGGGGCGACGGCGGTAGGGGGTTTTTGATTCGACTCAATGGTTCGATTAATTGTCGATTCGTTGGGGTTGCGGATGTGGGTTCTTAAGCGCCGTCGGCCTGCCATGTTTGTGTCTCAAATCAAGGTTGGGCTAAACCGCCTCTTGTATGCCCAGATAGGTGTCGCGCACGGCGGGGGAATTCAGCAATTCTTGGCTGGCTCCGCTAAGCGCCATGTGGCCGTCTTCCATCACGTAGGCGAAATCAGACAGGCTCAGCGCTGCCTGGATGTTCTGTTCCACCAAGCCTATCGTAACGCCCGTATCGCGTATGCGGCCCAGAATATCGAAGAGCTCGTCGACCATGGTGGGGGCCAGGCCCAGTGTGGGTTCGTCCAGCAGCAGCAGGCTGGGGTTTGACATCAGGCTGCGGGCCAGCGCCAGCATCTGTTGTTCGCCGCCCGATAGAAACCCGGCCTGGTTGCCGCGGCGTTCTTTCAGGCGTGGAAACAATTCATACATCTGCTCGGCGCGCTCGCGCCAGCCTGCCCGCGCATGGGGCGTATAAGCGCCTATGCGCAAGGTGTCGGCCACCGAGAAATCGGGAAACACCAGCCGGCCCTCGGGCACGAGTGACAGCCCAAGCGCCAGCCTTTCGGGCGGACTCAGCTTGTCCACGGGCTTGCCCGCCAGAAGGATGGAGCCGCGCCTGGTGGACAACAGGCCGGCCAGCGTGCGCATCAAGGTGGTTTTGCCCGCTCCGTTGCTGCCGACGAAAGCCGTCACCTTGCCTTGCTCCAGCGTGATGCTGACCTGCTTCAGAATCTGTATGTCGCCATATCCGCTGCACAAGTCGCGCGTTTCAAGCAGTACGGGCATTTCTTTCTCCGAGGTAGGCTTGGATGACACGAGGGTCGCCGCCGACTTCGGCAGGCGTGCCTTCCATCAGTTTCTTGCCTTCGTGCAAAACCACGATGCGGTGGCTCATGCGCATAAGCACCTTCATGACGTGTTCAATGATGATGACGCTAAGGCTGTGTCGTTGCCTGATTTGTTCGATCAGCGCCACAGCTTCGTCGACCTCGCTGGCGTTCAGGCCCGCCAGCACTTCGTCCAGCAAGAGCAGGCGAGGCTGGGTGGAAAGGGCGCGTGCAATCTCCAGGCGCTTGCGGCCGGCGAGCGTCAGGGCAGCGGCTGCCTTGTGCATCTGCGTGGACAGCCCGACCTCTTCCAGTATCTCTTCGCAGAAACCGCGGGCCACAGCCATATCGCGCTGGCGACCGCTGCCGTACAAGGCGCCCACCATGCAGTTCTCCAGCACCGTCATGCCGGGAAAGGGCCTGACGATCTGGAATGTGCGGGCTATGCCCAGCCGGCTGGTCTGCTCGGGGCGGGCCGGCACAGCCTTGCCCTCGAACAGTATCCGCCCTGAACTGGGTGGCAGATTGCCCGCTATCATCGAAAACAAGGTCGTCTTGCCGGCGCCGTTTGCTCCCATCAGGCCCAGGATTTCGTTCTGGCGCATCTCGAAACTGACGTCCGACACGGCGACGATGCCGCCGAAACGCCGGGTGACCTGTTGCACTTGTAATAAGGTTTCCATCAGCCGCCTCCGCCGGCGCGGCCGCGCCGCGCCTGCCATTTACCCACGATGCCATCGGGCGCGAACAATACGAAGCCCAGCAGCAGCACACCCAGCAGAACCATGTAGAACTCGGGCATGCGGGACCACAGCAGTTCGGACAGCAGCATGATGAATGCAGCCCCCAGCACCGGCCCGGCCGGCCTGTCGCTTCCGCCTATGATGGCCATCGTGACAATGGTGAACGAGGTCATGGGGCTGAACATCTGCATGGGTTCGAAATAGGTCGAGCGCAATACCGTCAGGGCGCCCACCATCGCGGGTATGACGGCTGACAGGACGAAAGCCAGCAGCTTTACCCGGGTGGTGGGCACGCCCAGGGTCGCCGCCGCCGTTTCGTCCTCGCGCACCGCCCACAGCGCCACGCCAAGCCGCGAATGTCTTAGCGCCATCACCAGCAGCACAGCCAGCGCCGCCAGCGCTAGCATGCCGTAGCTCAGCCACAGGACGTCGGGTGCGCCCAGCAGCAAGCGGCCGCTGATGCCCAAGGCAGACTCTATCGCCACCACCACGTATTTGAAGAACTCCGCCAGTCCGAAGGTCAGGATGACGAAGTAGGGCCCTCTGACGCGCAGCGCCGGCAGGCCGACCAGGGCCGCGAAAGCGGCGGCCGCCAATGCGGCCAAAGGCAACACCACCAGTATCGGCGCCTGCATCCACAACAGGGCCATGATGTAGCCGCCCATGCCGTAGAAAACAGCGTGCCCAAGCGAGATATAGCCCGTCATGCCTGAGAAGGCGACCCAGCTCGCTGTCAGTGCTATCCACCCGTACATCTGCATCAGGACGTTCTGGCCATAGCTGCCCAGCGTGAGGGGGGCGATGGCCGATGCCGCCAGTACGACCAACCAGCCCGCGAAACCTGAAAAACGCGCACTGCTCATGCCGTCCTCCTGCCAAACAAACCTTGGGGCCGCACGAACAGCACGAGAATGAACACGCCGTACAGCAGGATGGAGCGATAGGCCGGTGAAGTGAGCGCTCCGCCGTAAACCTCTACACAGGCCAGCAGCAAGGCGCCCGCCATGCTGCCGCCTATGGAACCCAGCCCGCCCAGGATAATGACGAAGAACGCCGCTATCGTGAAGGGAAAGCCCGAGAACGGCGTGATGCTTTCGACCATGCTGACGAGCGACCCGGCCAGCGCCGCCAGGGCGAAGCCCAGGCAGAAGATGACGCGGTTGACTTTGTCGGCGTGGATGCCCACCAGCGAGGCCGCGTCGCGCTGTTGTATCAGCGCGCGTATCGCAAGGCCGGTGATGCCGAAGCGAAAGAACAGCATCACGGCGGCTGTGGCCGCCACGCTGACGGCGATGATGACCAGGCGGTTCAGGGCCACGCTGACCGAGCCTATCTGCACCAGCGACTCCATGTAGCTGTAGCTGCGCGCGTTGGCCGAGAAGGCCAGCGCGCCCAGGTTTTGCAAGATCACCGACAAGGCGAAGAACACCAGCAGCGAGTTGGCTTCGATGCGCTGCACCAGGGCCGGTGTGCGCGACAGGCGCTTGATCAGCAGCTCATAGCACAGCCAGCCCAGCGCCGCGGCGGCCAGCATGGCGCCGAACATGGATACCAGCGGCGACACTTTCCACGCCGTGAACAGGCCGAAGGCGATGTAGGCGCCCAGCATCATGATTTCACCATGCGCCACGTTCAACAGCCGCATCGCCCCGTAGATAAGGTTCAAGCCCAAGGCAACCAAGGCATAGATCGACGCCAATGCCAAGGTTGCGATCAGCAGTTCAGGAGAGAACAGGACATTCATCTTGGATTACTGTTCCCACTTTTGCTTGGGCTGGAACTTGGCCGTGGCCATCTCAGGCGGATGGATGATCTGTGCGGCGCCATCCTGGAACTGGAGGAACATCGTGGGCGTGGTCACGTTTTGCACGCCCTCGAAGCGGACCGGACCGTTGATGGTGGAGAAGGTTTCGGTGGAGATGGCTTCGCGCAAGGCGTCTTTGTCCAGCCCCGCCTTGGCCACGGCCTGTTCAAGTATCTCGGCGGACATATAGGCCAGCACGGCGTCCAGGTAGTCGGGCGCTTCGCCCATCTTGGCCTTGTAGGCGTCGAAGAAGGGCTTGGCCTTTGGCCAGTCGGTCTTGTCGGGCGACCAGTGGCCCATGGTTACGATGTTGTCCAGGTTGGCGCCGAACATCTTGCTGAAGAAAGCCGCGGTGGGGCCGACCAGCAGGAACTGGAACGGCACCGTAATGTTCTGCTCTCGGGCGCCGCGCATATACAGGATGGCATCTGGCGGATACGACAGATTGATGACCGCATCGGGCTGCAAGCGCTTGATTTCCGTCAGGGTGCTGGTCATGTCCTTGGCTCCCAGCGCGTATTGGCGGTCCAGCACAACCTTTATTCCCGCTTCTTTCAGCGCCGGGAGCAATTCCTGGCGGTTTTCCATTGGAAAGCCCGACTGCACGGTGTTGACCGCCACGGTCTTGACGCCCAGGTCGGTCAGCATTTTTGCCATTTCCCTGCCGTGGGCGTCCGGCATAGACGAGGTGGGAAACCAGATGTTCTTCGCCTTCAGTGAGCGGATCTGCAACGACGAGGCCGTGCTGCCCACCATGGGAAAGCCGTGTTTCTCCAACACACCGACAATGGCGAAGTGATTGTGCGAGCCCCAGGGCGACAGAAGCAGATCCACTTCGTCGTCCGAGATCAGCTTCTCATAGATTGCGGCTTCTTTGCTTACGTCGGATTGGTCGTCGTAGATGACGAATTCCACCGGGCGCTTCTCGCCCTTGACGTCCAAGCCTCCGTTGGCGTTGACCTGGTCGCGCCATAGCTCGTAGGCCGCGAGCGGCCCCGCCGATGTCGGCGCGGTATCGCCTGTGCGCGAAATGCCGAAACCGATACGCACAGGGTCAGCCGCAAGTGCGGCGCCGGATGCGCATAACGCCAGGGCCGCGACGGCCAGGCGCAATATTACGCTTCGTTGTTTCATTCTTGTCTCCTGATTGTTTTATGGGGCCAAGCCCGGCCCACGGGGTAAAACTTACTTCGTGCCTGTCGGTGCATGGTTGGCCGCGCGAAATACTTGCGAGGCGATCCAGGGGTCGCTCATGGCTCCGCGCATGACGCGGTTGCGAATGTCGTCCGGCAGGTAAGTGACTTCGCCATACAAAGAGGCCCATCGCTGGCAGTGCTCGGTGAGCTCACGCTCACTGCCTTCCCAGCGCTCGAGGGCGGCGGGGATGTCGCGTGGGTCGTCCACCCCCTGGAGGTGCACGGCCAAGGACAGGCCGTTTTGCATGGCCATGCCGCCGCCCTGCCCAAGATTGGGGGTTTGGGCGTGGGCCGCGTCGCCAAGGATGGCGGTACGGCCGGCCGACCAGGCATGACAGCGTGTAATGCTGTAGACGCCCCAGTTGATGGGCGCGCTGCCGATGCGGTCGATCAGATGCTTCCATTGCGGAAAATCGGCTGTCCATAATGCTTTGTTTACGGGCATGCTGCGCGCGGCTTTGTCATCATGTGGGCAGGTGAGCGCGAGGTAGGTTTCGTGCTCGCTGACCGGGGTGATCAGGAAGCGTCGTTCGCCGTTCCAGCATTCAATGTATTTGCCCACGCCGTCCGGGCCGAAATCGCCGGGTTGTGCGGGTATCATCGTGCGCAGGGCGCCTTCGCGGGTTTGCTCATGCAGCCGCTCCAGCCCCAGCGAGGTGCGCACCTTGGACCAGATGCCGTCCACGCCCACCGCCAGGTCGGCCTGCACCGTTTCATTGTTTGGGAACAACAGTTCGCCGCGTGACGTGGCGCCTATGACTTCGGCATGTGTCACCACGTGCACCCCCGCCCGCAGACAGGCGTTTTTCAGCGCGTCCAGCAGCATGCTGCGCGGCACGGTCAATAGGCGCTTGTCGGCTTCAATGGGAGCCGACTCGATGATGTTGCCTTGTGCATCGCGCTGCTCGAAATGCGTGCCCCGAAAAGCGCCCGCCGTGGCTTCTTCGTATGCGCCCAGGGCTTCCAGCACCCTGAGGCCGTTCTCCCAGATGTAGATGCCGGCGCCGACTGCGCGCAAAGCGTCCTGACGCTCGTAGACGGTGACATCCCATCCGCGCTGGGCCAGAGCCGCAGCCGTAGCCAGCCCGCCTATGCCGCCGCCCGCGATAATCGCCTTTAGTTTCTTCGTCATGTAAATGCTCCTACACGGCCATGGCCAAAGGCAGATCGCCGCGCGCCGACAGCATTCGTTTACCGGGCTGAGCGACATACCATTCGCTGAGCTGGCCGTCGGGGTCGCGCAGGAAGAGACTGTGCTTCCAGGGCAGTTGCGTTTCCTGCTCGATGGCCACGCCCGCCTGGGCCAGGCCCGCCTTGGCCCGTTCGAGAGTTTCAAGGTTGGCAAGCTGAAACGAGACGTGGTGATAGGCCGGCTTGTCGTCGGGCACCAATATCAGCGTGTAATCGTAAGCCTCAAGGTTGGTGTTCAGGTAAACAGCGCCGTCTTCGCGGGCCACGACACGCAGGCCGGCTATGTTGGTATAGAACTCGACCATTTCGTCCAGGCGCGGCGTTTGAAGCGTGGCATGCGTCAGGCGCCAGGGATGCACGGGCGCCGACTCGACGATTTCAAGGACGGGGTTATGTTCGTAGCGCCCTTCGGTAAAGCCTTCGGCCTGAAGAGGATCCCAGAAACTGGTCAGAAGCTCCATGGGGCCGGTCAGCACTTTGCGCCAGTCTTTGACGGTGTCGCAGTAGAACTCGTTGTAGTTGCCGTCGGGGTCGAACATGTAGACGCTGTGGGCGACTTGATGATCGACTGTCAGGTCGGTTTCGATGTTGTCTTGTTTCAGCTTGCGAAAGGCTTCCACCAGTTGAGCTTCATTTTCAAGTTCCCAGGCCAGATGGTTCAGCCCCGGTTCCAGGCCTATGGTGCCCGGCAGTTGCAACAGGCCGTTGCGGCCATAACGGGGTATGCCCTTGGTGGTTTGCATCATGCCCAGGTCGTGCGGGGTATGCCCGGTGCCCAGAAACGTGGCGATCAGGTCGGGTTCGGTGAACTCCACCTTCAGGCCGCAGACTGTGCTGTAGAAGCGTTCGGATTCGTGAATATCCTCTACCCAAAGATTGACGTGCCCCAGGCGCCGAGGTTGATAGTAGCGCTGCGCGGATGCTGGTTGAGTTGACTGTTCCATAGTTTCCTCCATGGCTTGATGTTCTGCGTATGGGGAAAATCATAAGAGCCGAATTGATATACGTCAATACATATGTAGAATCATATAATCAGTGAAAACACCTAGCTGAAAAAGTTTCCTATACTTCTGCCCTGGGGTATTTGGTCTAATGTTTATGCGTGTATTGGTGAATACACCTATACATATGTATTAGCATGTTAAATACCATTCCCCAATCTTGAAACGCTATCACCAGAGATATTTCCACCCATGCCGAGCCATAGCGCAAAGAACAATTCAGAGCGTCCGTATCATGAAAGCACCACCAGCTAGACGCCGAAAGGCCCCTGTCACGCAAGCCGTACTGACGGACGACAACTGGAGCCTGCAAAAAAACGTGGCGTTCCGCATGGACTCCATTACTTCACGCATGAATCAAGAACTGCGCGACTCTGTGCTGCGCGACCTGGACCTGACCCATGCGCACTTCCGTGTGCTGCAAGTGCTGTTCGAAATCGACGGCCAGCAGATCGGCGATATCGCCCGCAGCATTGTCATACGCCAGCCCGCGCTTAGCCGGGTCATCGACCAGATGGAAGCGCGCAAGCTGGTGCGCCGCAAACAAGACAAAGACGACAGCCGCTACATGCGCGTGTTCTTGACGGCGGCGGGCAAGCGGACCTATCAAGACGCCTGGCCCGCGGGCCACCAAATTATTGAAGATGCGTTAGAGGCCATTACCGCCAAAGAGCGTGAGCTGCTGCTCGAGCTGCTCAAGCGCATCGACCTGTATATGCAGAAGAAATAAGTCGCAGCGGTGTGCCCCGCTTGAAACGGGGGTGGCGGTTCAGGCCTTGAACCAGTTCAGCACGGCGTCCAATCCGCTGAAATTGATCGCGAAGCGGGTTTGCTCGCGCACCACCGGCTTGGCCCGGTAGGCCACCGAATATCCTGCCAAGGCCAGCATTTTCAGATCGTTGGCCCCATCGCCCAGGGCGATGATCTGGTCCTTCTCCGCCCCCAGGCGTTGAGCCAGCGCCGATACATGATCGGCCTTGCCTTGGGCGTCCACGATGGGGCCCAAGACCTTGCCGGTTAGCATTCCGTTCTCGATTTCAAGCACATTTGCATGGGTTTCATCCAGGCCCAACCGTTCTTGCAGCTTGTGTGTGAACAAGGTGAAGCCTCCGGATACGAGCAGAGTCTTGAGCCCCGCCGCGTGTGCGCTTTCAATGAGGCGCTCTGCGCCCGCGTTCAAGCAGAGACGTTCGGCATAGACCCTTTCCAGATCGGAGGCCGGCACGCCTTCAAGCAGTGCCACCCGGCGACGCAGGCTGTCGGCGAAATCGGTGATTTCACCGCGCATGGCGGCTTCGGTGATGGCCGCGACCTCGGATTTGCGGCCGACCATGTCGGCGATCTCGTCGATACATTCGATGTTGATCAGGGTGGAGTCCATGTCCATGGCCAGTATCTTGCATTCACGCAGGCTGCGAATGCGATCCAGGAAGGCGTAATCCATGCCGAGGGCTTCGCACTCCGGGCCGATTTCAGCGCTCAGGCCTTCGTCAACGTCCAGGAGATGGACCGCTGTGTTGCCCAAGCTGTGCACGCCCTGGGCGCTGGCGAGGGCGGCTATTCGTTCGACATTTTCAGTGCGCAGGCTTGGAGACTGGAGGATGAGATGGCTCATGGTGGAATGTTGTCAGGTGATGGTTGCTGAATTGGACGAATTGTTCATGCCTTTATCTGCACGGCGAAGGCTTTGGGCGAGCATAAACGCGGGAAGCGGCCAAGGTTTCGAGCCGGCCGCGTGCAAAGCGGCCCACAGTGCGCAAGCGCCGGCGGCATGGAGGCACAAGCACCTTATACCAGTGCGCGCAGCACTGCGCGCACCGCGTCTATGCGGGCCGGAACATTGCTGGTTGCGCCTTGGCCTGCACCGCCGGACGCGATGTCGCGCGCATTGGGTTTGCCGCCGGTGGCTGGGGGCTTGATCTCTATCTTGATCTTGTCCTGGCCCGCCAGCTTGACGTCGCGCCGGGTTTGCACCAGCTCGATGATGCGCATCGGATCGATGTTGGGCTGGGCGTTGAACTGTATCATGGCCTGGTTCTCGCCGGCGTCGATCTTGATGACGCCCAGCGGCTCGGCGATGAGGCGCAGGCGGTGGGTGGCCAGCAGCGTCTGCGCAGCTTCGGGCAGCTTGCCATAGCGGTCGATCAGTTCTTCCTGGATCATGATCAGGTCGTCTTCGCTGCGGGCATGAGAGAGCTTCTTGTACAGCCCAAGGCGAGCATGCACATCGGGGCAGTAGTCGGACGGCAGCAGCGCCGAGGCGTGCAGGTTCACTTCGCAGTTTGTGGCGAACGGCGTTTCCAGGTCGGGTTCTTCGCCCGCCTTAAGGGCGCGTACCGCGGTATTGAGCATCTCGGAGTACATCGAGAAACCGATCTCGTGGATGTTGCCCGATTGCGATTCTCCGAGCACCTCGCCGGTTCCCCGTATTTCGAGGTCGTGCATGGCCAGGTAGAAGCCCGCGCCCAGCTCTTCCATGGCCTGTATGGCCTCCAGGCGCTTCTTGGCATTGTTCGTAATGGCGTCTTCGCCGGGGGTAAGCAGGTAGGCATAGGCCTGGTGGTGGGAACGGCCCACGCGGCCGCGCAGCTGGTGAAGCTGCGCCAGGCCCAGGCGATCGGCTCGATGGATGACGATGGTGTTGGCCGTGGGTACATCGATGCCGGTTTCAATGATGGTGGTGCATAGCAGCACGTTGTAGCGCTGCTGATAGAAGCCTTTCATGACCTCTTCAAGCTCACGTTCCGGCATTTGGCCGTGTGCGACGGCGATGCGGGCTTCAGGCACCAGTTCTTCCAGGCGGGCTCGCCGGTTGTGTATGGTTTCGACCTCGTTGTGCAGGAAGTACACCTGGCCGCCGCGCTTCAGCTCGCGCAAGAGCGCCTCGCGTATGGTGCCGTTGTCTTCGCGCCGCAGGAAGGTCTTGATGGCCAGGCGCTTTTGTGGCGCGGTGGCGATTACTGAGAAATCGCGTATGCCCTCAAGCGACATGCCCAAGGTGCGGGGAATGGGCGTGGCAGTAAGGGTAAGAACATCCACCTCGGCCCGCAGCGCTTTCAATGCCTCTTTCTGGCGCACGCCGAACCGGTGCTCTTCATCGATGATGACCAGGCCCAGGCGCTTGAAGGAAACGTCTTTGGACAAAATCTTGTGGGTGCCGATCACGATATCCACGGTGCCGTCCTTCAGGCCGGCCACCGTGGCGGTGACCTCTTTGCTGGAACGGAAGCGCGACAGTTCGACTACCTTTACGGGCCAGTCGGCGAAGCGATCGGCGAAGGTTTGGGCGTGTTGCTCGGCCAACAGGGTGGTGGGACACAACAGGGCCACCTGACGGTCATTGGCCACCGCCAGAAAGGCGGCGCGCAGCGCAACTTCGGTCTTGCCGAAGCCCACGTCGCCACAGACCAGGCGGTCCATGGGCTTGCCCGAGGTCATGTCGCCCAGGACGGCCTCGATGGCGGCGGCTTGGTCGGGGGTTTCCTCGAAACCGAAGCCTTCGGAGAAAGCTTCGTAATCGGTAAGCGGCAGCTTGAAAGCGTGGCCCTCGCGTGCTGCACGCAGTGCATAGAGCGCCAGCAGTTCGGCGGCAGCGTCCCGTACCTGGCGCGCGGCCTTGCGGCGCGCCTTGTCCCATTGACCAGAGCCCAGCTGGTGCAGTGGGGCGCTGTCCGGATCGGCGCCGCTGTAGCGGGCGATGACGTGCAACTGCGAGACGGGCACATAGAGCGTGCTGCCGTTGGCGTATTCCAGATGCAGGAACTCCATCTTGCCGTCGCCCAGGTCCATGTCGACCAGCCCATGGTATCGGCCTATGCCGTGCTGGGCATGGACGACCGGGTCGCCTTCACGCAGTTCGGACAGGTCGCGAACCATGGCCTCGACGTCGCTGCTGCGCTCTTGCGCACGGCGTCGCCTACGCAGAGCATGGCCCTGGTTGGGGTAGAGGTCGTTCTCGGTCAGCAGTATCAGGCCGCTGCCCGGCAGGCGAAATCCGCCCGCCAACGGCGCCACGACGACGCTGAAGTGGTTATCCTGGTTGAGGAATTCTTGCAGCGTGTCGGCGCTGCCGTCGGGACGGATGCCGTGTTCGGCAAGCATCTGCAGGAGGGTCTCGCGACGGCCCGCAGAATCGGCGCACAGCACCAGCCGGGCGTCGCTTTCATCCAGGACGGATTGCAAGCGGGCCAAGGGGTTCTCGGCTCGACGCGCCACAGCGACGTCGGGTACAGGTGCGAATTCCGGATGTGGTCCGTCTGCCGCCAGGGCGAGGCGCGCGAAACTCTTCAACTGCATGAAAAGCGTTTCGGCATCCAAGAACAGCATTTCAGGGGGCAGCACCGGACGTTCGCGGTCGCTTTTCAGGAATTGATATCGGCTATGGGTATCTTGGGCGAAACGGCGCATGGCGTCGTCGATGTCGCCCACCGACACGGTAAGCGTGCTGTCTGGAAGATAATCAAACAGCGTGGCCGTTTCCTCGAAGAACAGCGGCAGGTAGTACTCGATTCCTGCGAAGGCGATGCCGTTGCCGATGTCTTTATAAGGCAGTGCGCGCGAGGGATCGCCTTCGATGTGCTCCCGAAAACGGGCGCGGAATCGGTTGCGCGCCTCTTCGTCCATCGGAAATTCCCGCCCGGGCAGCAATTGCACTTCTTTGACGGGATACAGGCTGCGCTGGCTGTCGACGTCGAAACTGCGTATGGACTCGATTTCGTCGTCAAATAGATCGAGCCGATAAGGCAGGACCGATCCCATGGGAAAGAGATCGATCAGCCCGCCGCGTATGCAGAACTCGCCGGGGGCTGTAACCTGGGTGACGTGCGAGTAATTAGCCAAGGTCAACTGGCGGCGCAGGGCTTCTTCGTCGAGTTGGTCGCCCTGGCGAAACGAGAACGTATAGGCGGCCAGGAAGGTCGGCGGCGCCAGGCGGTACAACGCCGTCGTAACCGGCACCGTCAGGATGTCGACGGTCTCTTGCAGCAGGGCGTTGAGGGTCTGCAGCCGTTCCGAGATCAGGTCATGGTGCGGCGAAAAATTATCATAGGGAAGGGTCTCCCAGTCGGGCAGCTGCCGTATGCGCAACTGTGGCGCGAATAGCCTGATCTCGTCGGCCAGGCGCTGCGCGGTCAGCGGGTCGGCGCAAAGTGCCACAATGGGCTTGCCGGCGTGGCGCGCCAGGTCGGCAAGAAGCCACGCGTCGCCGGACCCGGGCGGTGTCGGCGCGGCATGGCGCTGGCCCGTTTTGAGCGCCTTCAGCAGGGCGGGAGTTGAGGAAAGCAAGAAGGGGGAAGAGGTATCTGTAGCCATTTATGGCTCTCATTATAAAATCTTTGTATGCCTCATAAATTAATTGCCATTGTTCCTGCTGCGGGGGTCGGTCAGCGAGCGCAAATTGCGGCAAGCGAACATGCCTCCCAGCCCAAGCAATACCGTCTGTTGCACGGCGAACCCATGCTGCGCCACGCGGTGCGCGCCTTGCTGGCCGATGAGCGCATCGAGCGGGTGCTGGTGGCCGTGGCGGCCGGCGACGAGGCTGCCGAAGCGGCCCTGGCGGGGCTGCCCCGCACGGTGGTCAGCCCCTGCGGCGGGCCCACTCGGGCGCAAACGGTGATGTCGGCCCTGCGCGAGGCCCGGCCGGGGCCTGGCGATTGGGCGCTGGTGCATGATGCTGCCCGTCCAGGCTTGCCTGCGCAGGCCTTGGCACGGCTCATCGACACTTGCCTTGCCCATGGCGTGGGTGGCTTGCTGGCGCTGCCGGTGGCCGATACGGTCAAGCGAGCCGTGGCGATTGATCGCGATGCCTGCCTGCTTACCGGCGGGCCGGGCATGGCCGACAGCGGTTTCGCGGTGCAATCCACCGTCGACCGTGAGGCTTTGTGGGCGGCCCAGACACCCCAGATGTTCCTCGCCCTGAAGCTGCTGCACGCCCTTGAACGTGCGCACGCGGCCGGCAGGCCGGTCACCGACGAGGCCTCGGCCATGGAGGCGGCCGGAGTCCAGCCTCGGCTGGTGGCCGGCTCGGTGCGCAATTTCAAGGTGACATGGCCGGAAGATTTTCAACTGATGGAAAAATGGTTATGAGTTTTCCCTTCCGGGTGGGACAGGGCTTCGACGTACACGCGTTGGTGGAAGGCAGGCCGTTGATCATAGGGGGGGTAAGCATCCCCCATACCCACGGGCTGGCGGGGCATTCCGATGCCGACGTCTTGCTGCATGCCGTAACCGACGCCTTGCTGGGCGCGGCCGGTCTGGGCGACATCGGCAGGCATTTTCCCGATACCGACCCGGCCTACAAAGGCGCCGACAGCCGCCGCCTGCTGCGCCATGCCTATGCAAAAGTAATGGCGGCCGGTTGGCGGGTTGTCAATATCGACGCCACGGTGCATGCCCAGGCGCCCAAGATCGGGCCGCATGCGGCGGCGATGGCGGCGAACATTGCCGCCGACCTGGCGCTGGAGGAAAGCGCCGTCAACATCAAGGCCAAGACCAACGAAGGGCTGGGCCATCTGGGCCGCAAAGAAGGCATAGCCGCCACGGTGGCGGCCATGCTGGCGCGCGTTTAGCGCAGGAGCGAACTCAAGGGGAAAGCCAGGGTTTCCAGCCACCGCCGCTTCAATGTATTATTCGATATAAATAGTTTATTTTTGTTACTTTTATATTGGGTTTTTTGAAGATGGCGGCTTCATGAAAGCACCGGATATTTTCCTGGCATGCGCCGCGGCGCTTGTCCTGGCGGGTTGCGGCGGTAGCGGCGGCGGTGGCGGTGGCGGTGGGGGCGACGAGCCACCCGATCCGCTGGCCGCATACAAGAACCAGACGGTCGCTTGGGGCTCTTGCAAGCAGTATTTCAATGGCAACGACGCCGCCTCCACCCTCCTGGCCAAACTCGGAAGCCGCGTAAAGTGTGCGGACGTCAAGGCGCCCCTCGATTACCAAAACCCCGATGGCCTGCGGATAAGTGTTTCCATGTTGCGCGTGGAAGCGGCCGATTCCTCCGAAACAAAACCCAACCTGTTTTTCAACCCCGGCGGGCCGGGCGGAGACGGCCAAACGCTTTCGCTGTATTTTTACGGCCTGCTTTCGGGAGGCAACCGCGAGTCCGTTCTAGGCCGAAAATACGTGGAGCTTAGCGAGGCCTACAATTTCGTCGGCTTTTCGCCTCGCGGGGTCGGCGCCAGCACCACCGTCGCTTGCTCCGGCAACGAACTGATCTATCAGATCGATACCACCAAGTGGGGAGACGAGCCCCAGAACCTTCAAAAAATAGCCGATCTGGCGCGCTACACGGCCGGCAATTGCCAGAAAAACCCCCTTGCTCATCATATTCATACCGACGCCACCGCACGCGACATGGACCTCATGCGCCATCTGTTGGGCGACGAAAAGCTGCATTACCACGGCACGTCGTACGGAACCTGGCTGGGCTTCTGGTATGCGGGCACGTTTCCCGACAGGGTCGGCCCCATGGTGCTGGACAGCAACGCAAATTTCACCAAGACGCTTCATGAGGCGTTCATCCACTACCGGCTTGGCCAGATTCATTCGTTCAAAGCGTTCATGGCGCCATACATGGCCAGGCACGACAGCGTTTTTCATATGGGCGTCGATGCTGAAACCGTCATCGGCAACCTGGCCGGCATGAATCACGAGGTCAATCTGGGCCTGTTCGACATAAGCAACGCGTTCAGGGTCGAGCCGCAGTTGATCCGGTCGTATGTCGGGTCCGTAAAGGCCGCCATTGAAACCCAGAAACTTCTTGCCCAAGGCAAATCGCTCGACGACATACGGGCCGAACTTACAAGCGGGCGCCACATCGACGACGATCTGTTTGACGCTGCCTTCAAGCGGCAGGCGTCAAATCTTATTGAGCGCATGGAAGTGCACGCAGACCCTCTCTTCTACACCAGGTCCGAGCCTTTCAAGCTCGATGCTGAAGACGCCGTGTGGCAACTGGTGGTTTGCAACGATGAGCCGATGCCCAATAAAGACGAAGCGTTTTGGGTCGCCAAGGGTTTCGAGCTGGCCAACCTGGCGCCAATCGCCGACAACATGGTCGCTTCGCAGCCCTGCCTGCACTGGGACCGCATAGAACAAAGTACAAGAAAACCTACGACGGCCAGCCTGAAAGACGCCCAGGTGCTGATGATGCAAACGGAGTTCGACGTTCCCACCCCGCTCGAGGGGGCGATGGAAACCTTTGAGGCGCTTCCGGCCGCCAGCATGGTGTATCTGCGGGGCGAGGGCGCGCATGGGGTGCTGGTGCATCAGACCGAGTGCGTCGATCTGGCGATGATGGACTATCTGCTGGGCAAGGCGCCCGCGCGGCGCCTGACCGAATGCGAGGGCCGGACGCTGCCTTTGGACCCGGCGCCGCCCCCTGAAGACAGTGCTTTGTCCGCGCGGGCTGTCAGCGTAAAGTCCGTGTCCAACTTCGAAGATCCCGCACTGGCGGAAGAACTTCTCGATCGTTTGAAAGAGGCTGTGGCTCCATGAGTACACCCATAATGCCCGGAATTTCGGCGGGCCGGATATCGATGGCCCTGCTTTCTTGCGCCGCGGCCTTGGCTCTGGCCGCGTGTGGCGGCAGCGGCGGAAGCGGCGACGGGGACGAGCCGCCCCCCGATCCGCTTGCCGCCTACAAGACCCAAACAGTTAACTGGGGTTCTTGCCTGAAGTACTTCAGCGACGACGGGGAATACACCTCTTACCTGAAGGAAATCGGAGATCGCGCGCAGTGCGCCGACATTCGCGCTCCCCTCGATTACGACAACCCGGACGGCAATCATATCGTCGTGTCCATGCTGCGGGTCAAGGCCGCCGCTTCGCCTGAAGCCAAGCCCAGCCTGTTCTTCAACCCCGGCGGGCCGGGCGGCGACGGCCAACTCGATTCCTTGGTCTTTTCCAGGCTGTTGTCCCTGGGCAGCAATGATTCCGTGCTGGGCCGGAAATACAAAGAGCTTAGCGAGGCCTACAATTTTGTGGGCTTTTCGCCGCGCGGGGTGGGCGCCAGCACGACTGTTCAGTGCGCCGGCAACGAGCTTGTCTATGAAACGGACGACACCAGGTGGGGCGACGACTCCGCCGAGAACATCCGCCGAATCGTTGATCACGCCCGCCATACCGCCAGCAATTGCCAAAAGAACCCTGTCTCTGATTACATCCATACCGACGCCACCGCGCGTGACATGGACCTGATGCGCCATCTGCTGGGCGACGAGAAGCTGCATTATCACGGCACATCGTACGGAACCTGGCTGGGGTTCTGGTACGCGGGCCTGTTCCCCGACCGGGTCGGGCCCATGGTGCTGGACAGCAACATGAACTTCAGCGCCACCATGCACGATGCGAGCATCGCCTACGACATGGGTGTGGCTCATACATTTCGCGAGTACATCGTTCCGTACATTGCCAGGCACGACAATGTCTTTCACATGGGGGACAAAGCCGAGTCCATCATCAGCGACCTGGAAGCCGTTGGCCGTGAAATCAATCAGGCCATGCTCGGCATCACCGAAAACTTCAGGGGCGACACCGACGACATACCCGAATATATCACCACGCTGAAGGCGGCCATCGAAGCCCACAAGCTGGCCGAAGACGGCAAGACGCCAGACGAGATAGGGATTATCCTTACAGACCAGACCAAGCCCCCCTACATCTCCAGCCCAGCGTTCAACGAGGTCTTTCTAGAGATAGCGCCCAAGCTGGTGGATGAGCTGAACAAACGCGCGCAGCCTGGCTTCTACAGCAGTTCGAAGCCCCTCTTCCTCGAAGCGGAAGAAGCCGTGTACCAGGTGGTGAAATGCAATGACGAAGCCCTGCAAAACAAAGACCAGGAGTTCTGGATCAACAAGGGTTTCGAGCTCGCCCGCGATGTTCCCATCCTCTCGAGCAGCATCGCCCAGCAACCCTGCATATACTGGGATCGCCGCACATCCATCAGCAAGCCCGTCATCGACAGCCTGAAAGACGCTCCGTTGCTGATGGTGCAAAGCGAGTACGATGTTCCAACCCCGCTTGAGGGGGCGATGAAGACCTTCGAGCAGCTTCCAGCGGCCAGAATGGTCTATGTCAATAATGAAGGCGACCATGGCGTGTTTTTGTACCGGACCGAATGCGTCGACCTGAGGGTGGCGGATTATTTGCTGGGCAAGCCCCCGGCGCAGCGCTTGATTGAATGCCAAGGCAAGCCGCTGCCTTTCGATCCGCCGCCACCGCAAAAAGATACCGCGTCATCCACTCGTGCCGGTACGCAGCCCGAGTCGCCTTTCGAAGACCCAGAGCTGGCTGAACGCCTGCTCGAAGAGCTGCGCAAGGCGACGCGCCGGTAGGCGCTTGTTGATGGGCCTAAAGCAGCGTTGCGCCGCCAATCTGGCGGTTGCACGCGCATAGCCCGTCGGCTTGAAGGCCGTCCAGCACCCGCAGGATTTCTTCGGGGTTGCGCCCCACATCGAGGTTGTTCACCGACACGTGCTGGATGACGTTGTCGGGGTCGACAATGAACGTGGCGCGCAGTGCGACGCCCTCGGATTTGCGGCGTATGCCCAACTGGTCGATGAGCGAACCCGTTATATCGGCAAACTGGTGATGGCCAAGCTTGTCGAGTTCCGGATCTGCCCGCCGCCAGGCGAGCTTGACGTACTCATTGTCGACCGAGCCGCCCATTAGAACAGCATCGCGCTGTTCAAATTGTGCAACAAGCTGGTCAAAGCCCACGATCTCGGTGGGGCAGACATAGGTGAAGTCTTTGGGATAAAAGTAAATTACCTTCCATTTGCCGGGGAAGGAGCTTTCTGTGATGTCTTCGAAGGCCGATACGCCATTTTCTTCGGGCAGATTAAAGCCCGGTTTCACGCCTATGACCTTGAAAGGCTCAAGCTTGTCGCCTACGGTTTTCATGTGGTCTCCTGTGCGCGTCTGCAATACCAAATTATGCCTGATAGGCATCAGCCTCTGGCGCGTGGCAATTCGATGCGTGCTATCAGGCCGCCCGATGGGCGGCGCAGCAGTTTCAGTTGGCCGCCCACTTGGCCCAGAAGGCGCTCGACGATTGAAAGGCCCAGGCCGGCTCCCGACACCCCTGTGCGCGCCAACTCGCCTCGCGAGAAGGGCCGCAGCAGGCGTTCGATATCGGCTTCGGGGATGCCCGCGCCCTGGTCGGTAACTTCAATAGCCAGGGCGCCGCTTTCCTGGCGCGCCAAAAGCTGTATGTAGGCGCGGTCATCAGCAGGTGAGCGGCCGTAGCGCCGGGCGTTCTCGATAAGGTTGCTGACCACGCGCTTGAGGTCGTGCGCGGCAATCTTGGCGTACAGGTCGGGCTGGATTGACGCGGATAAATTGCCGCCCAACGATTCGGTGTGGGTTCGTTCGCGGTCGAACAGGTCGTTCAAGACCCTGGATATATTGATGCCTTTGCTGGGCACGACGCCGGCCGGGCGCGCGTACTCCATCAACTGCCCTATGCTGTGGTCGATTTGTGCCAGATCTTCGTCGATGGCCTGGCGCGCTTCGTCGCTGACCGAACTCATCTCGATCTCGAGACGCATGCGGGCCAGGGGGGTGCGCAAGTCATGAGAAATACCCGCCAACATGATCTCGCGGTCAGCTTCGGCCTGGCGCAGGTCGCGCGTCATGCGATTGAAGGCGATGTTCATTTCGCGGATTTCCAGCGGGCCTTTTTCGGGAAGCGGCGATGGGGTTTCGCCGCGCGCCAGTTGCTGCGCGACCTTCGCCAATTGGGCCAGGGGCCGGTTGACGAATCGCACACTGATAGCCGAGCCGATCAGGGCCAACAATAAGGCGGTGACGCCCCAGCCGAACCACTCGATGCCGGCTGTGAGGCCAAGCTGTTCGCGGTCAAATACCAGCCAATATTGGTCTCGATTGATCTCGAAGCTGACCCAAACCCCTGGCGCCTGGTTCACCGCCCACATGACCTGGGTGCCGGCGCCCAGTCTTTTCTTGATTTCGGACGCCACGTGATTCCAGTAATTGGAATCGGGCAGGGGTTCGAGCTGGTCGGTTTCTTCGCGCGGCTGGATGCGCAAGCTTTCTTTGGTGGCCAGATCGAGCAGCAGGGACGGCCTGACCGGGGCGGGTGCGTACACCAGGGCCGAACGCGTAATACTGACTGAGGTGGCCGCCCGTTGCGCCATTTGGGTGGCGCGAGGGCCTTCTTCCATGCTGAAGAACACCTGCAACCAGGCCCCCAGGCTGACCAGCATGAGAGCGGCCAGCAGCAAGAAGGAACGGCTGAACAGGCCCAGGCGCAGCCTGGACGTGACTTTCTTGAGTTGTCTGGAAAGACGTGGCATGCAGGCGACCGCCCAAAACTACCCGGCCCCGCCGGGGGACGTTAGCGTCCGCCGTCGGGGACGAATACATAACCCAGGCCCCAGACCGTTTGTATGAAGACCGGTTTGGAGGGGTTGGGCTCGATGAGCTTTCGCAGACGGGAAATCTGGACGTCGAGGCTGCGGTCGAAAGCTTCGTATTCGCGGCCGCGGGCCAGTTCCATGAGCTTGTCGCGCGAAAGTGGAATCTTGGGGTGGCGCGCAAACACTTTGAGGACTGAGAATTCGCCCGTAGTGATGGGCACTTGCTCGTTGTTTCGGGTGAGGGTGCGGGTGGATAAGTTGAGCACGTAGGGCCCGAACTCGATCGACTCGTTCTCTTGGCTGGGGGCGCCAGGGTGTTCTTCAGTGCCCCGGCGGCGCAGGATGGCGTTGACTCGAGCCAGCAGTTCTCGGGGGTTGAACGGCTTGGAAAGGTAGTCGTCTGCGCCCATTTCGAGCCCGACGATGCGGTCGATTTCTTCGGCCTTGGCCGTGAGCATGATGATAGGCGTATTGTCGTGCCCGCCGCGCAGCCGCCGGCAGATGGACAGGCCGTCTTCGCCGGGAAGCATGAGGTCGAGCACGAGCAGGTCGAAATGTTCTCGCTGCCAGAGCTTGCTCATTTCTTTGCCGTCTTCGGCCACGAAAACGTTGAAGCCTTGCTCCGAGAGATAGCGCCGCAGGAGATCGCGTAGCCGGGGGTCGTCGTCGACGACAAGGATTTTTCGAACGAGGGATTGGTTTTGTGTATTCATGGTCGAAAATGTAACAGGCTCGGAGAAACCCGGATAGGGGCTAGTAGCAAGAAATTACATATTAAGCGTTTGGTAGAATCAAAACCATCTAATACAACCAGCATAGCTTATCACTATTGGTCGTAAAATGGTCGGCTACAAACACCCTATATTGTACTTTTTGGAGGGGCATGGGCATCGATGGACAACAGCTTCTAGCGCTAGAGACCTCTTCCAGCGTGTGCGACGTGGCTTTGCTCTCGTCCAACGCAGAAACCGTCACGGTGCGCTCTTTGTCGCATGACGCAACCGGAGAGCACGCCGAGCGCCTGCTGCCCATGGTGGACGAGCTGCTCGGCCAGGCCGGTTTGCGCCGCACCGATCTCGATGCCGTCGCCTTTGGCCAGGGGCCCGGCGGCTTCACCGGTTTGCGCGTGGCCTGCGGGGTGGCGCAGGGCATTGCATTCGCCCTTGACCTGCCGGTTATCCCGGTGGTGTCCCTGCATGCCGCGGCGCTGCGCGAAAGCGGTGATGAACCCATACGGGTGGTGGCTCAAGATGCCCGCATGTCTGAGGTCTATGTGGCCGCATACGGCAAAGCCGCCGATCACCCCTCGGGTTGGCACGTTCTGCACGAACCTGTTTTGCTGGATATCGCCGATTTGATCCCCTGGGCGGCCGGACAGGCGCGTCAGTGGACCCGACACAACACTCCGGCGGTGAAGCTGCTTGGCGATGCGCTCGAGGCTTATCCTGAAGTGCTGCGGGAAGACGCGCTACTACAGGCTGCCCACGTGCTTCAAGGCGATATTATCCTGCGCCGGGGCGGGCCTTGGCGCGCATCGGCTGAATCGGTGGCGCGGCTTGCCTGGCCTGCGTTTCAGGCCGGCCGGACCGTACCCCCCCATCTGGCTGCGCCGCTTTATGTGCGCGACAAGGTGGCTTACACCACTGCCGAGCGCGAGCAAGGCAGGGGGGGCAACCCGCGTGCGCGGCAGGCGATTTCGATTCGGGGCATGACCGAAGCCGACATCGAAGAAGCCGCAGCGATAGAAAACGGTGTGCAGGCCTTTCCCTGGACCAGCGGCAACTTTCGGGATGCCCTTCAGTCAGGCTATGCCGGTTGGGTGGCTTGCCAAGAGGGGCGCATACAAGGGTTCGCCCTTATGATGTTCGCCCCCGACGTGGCCCATCTGCTGTTGATAGCGGTGCGGCCCGATGCCCAACGCACTGGCGTTGGCTACGGGCTGCTGCGTCATTGCGAAAGCCAGGCCGCAGCACGCGGCTTGCCGGCGCTTATCCTTGAAGTTCGCCCCTCCAACGTCCGGGCCCTGGCTTTTTATCGTAATCGCGGCTTTGCTCAAATAGGCTTGCGAAAAGACTATTATCCCGCCGAGCGGAACACCCGCGAAGACGCACTGGTGATGGAAAAAAAGCTTGATGGGACAGAGGCCGGCCGTGGTTGAGCGCATGCCTCTCGCACCGCGCCTGAGCAGCGTGCAGCGGCTCTGGCTGCTCGAGCTGGGGTTGGACCGGCCCATGTTGGCCAAGCTAGCGCCAGACAGCCCTGAGAAGCTTGCCGGCCCGGCCCGCGGCGTCGCGCCAATCGCTGCGAATTCCTCAAAGGAAAATAACCGTGCCACGGCAACCGCGGCACTTGCCGCCATGCGGCACGGAAGCGACCAGCCTCGTCCAGCCTCAACAAATTCCGTTCAGGGCCAAAGCACGCACGCAGCGCCTTCAACGGGTCCGGCACCCTTCGCGAAGGACATTCCCTCGAAAGCGCCGACCGAAGCGGCCCTGATCCCTGCCAAATCCTTGGCCGCGAACCATCCAGCGCCCGACGACGTACCGGCCGACTGGGCTGCGCTCGAGGCGCGCATCCGCGCCTGCGAAATTTGCGAACTGCACACCGGCCGGCATCGCGCCGTTGCAGGCTCGGGCGCCATTGAGGCTGTTGACTGGCTGGTGGTGGGCGAGGCGCCGGGCGAACGCGATGATCAGTCGGGCCAACCTTTTCAGGGCAAGGCTGGTGAGCTTTTGCATGCCATGCTTGGCGCGGCCGGCATCGATCCCCTTCAGGCTGTTTTCTATACCAACCTGGTTAAGTGCCGCCCCCGCAGCAACCGCCTTCCCACTGCTGCAGAAATTGCCGCTTGCAGGCCTCATTTGCACAACCAGATCATCTTGTTGCGTCCGCGGGGCATCCTGGCTTTGGGTCGGCTGGCTGCGCATGCATTGCTGGCCGACGGAAAATCCGACGGCAGATCTTTTGAAGCCCTACGGGGCCGAGTTCATGAGTTTCAGCTCTCGGAGGCAATCACCATCCCTCTGGTGGTTACCTACCATCCGGCATCGCTGTTATCGCGCCCCCGCCACAAAGCTGCAAGCTGGCAAGACCTGAACCTGGCCCGCACAGTGGCGTAAATGCGTTCAACGCAAGGCTTGCCCGTGGCCGTGCTGCCCAATCAGTTTTTGCAGCTCGGGATCGGCCTTGTGGTTGCGATGGTTCCAGCGCATGAACACCAGCATCAGCGAGGCCACCAGCAAGCCGAAGATGACGATGATCACGCCGATGCGGATATTCAGCCAAAGCATCAGGCTGTATACCGCCAGCATCAGCAGAATATTCAGTTGCTCATTGAAGTTCTGCACCGCTATTGAATGCCCGGCCGATAGCAACACATGCCCGCGATGCTGCAACAGCGCATTCATGGGCACCACGAAGAAGCCGGACAAAGCCCCTACCAGCAGCAGCAGGCCGTAGACCTCCCAGGTCTTGCTGACCAGGGGCATCATCAGCACGGCCAGGCCCATCGCCACCCCTAAAGGCAATACAGACAATGCTTTGCGCAAAGGGATCCTGCCCGCACAGATGGAGCCGAACACAGTGCCCAGCGCCGCCACCCCCATCAGTATCGACGCTTGGTCCAGCCGATAGCCCAGGTGCTGGGCGCCCCATTCGATGACGATGAATTGCAGCGTGGCCCCTGCGCCCCAGAACAGTGTCGTGACCGCCAGCGAAATCTGCCCTAGTTTGTCTGTCCAGAGTATGCGTACATAGCCGGCGAATTCGGAGATCAGCTTGAACGGGTTGGTTTGCTGTCTGGGATAGCTGACGCCGGTTTCAGGAATGAGCAGGTTGCACAGAGCAGCCAGGCAGTAGACGAAGCCGATGAGCAGGATGGCCGCCTCGGCGCGTGTGCTTACCCTGTCAGGCATCCATGAAAGGCTCAGCAGATGCTCTGAAACGCTGGGGTTGACCAGCACGCCCCCCAACACCGTACCCAGTATGATGGAAAGCACGGTGAGGCCTTCTATCCAGCTATTGCCTTTAACCAATTGATCCGGCGGCAGCATCTCGGTGACGATGCCGTATTTGGCCGGTGAATAGGCCGCCGCGCCAATGCCCACCAGCGTATATGCCGCGAAGACCAGCACCAGTTGACCCGAAACTTCCAGGCCGGTCATTTGGTAGCTGAACATCAGCAGGCATCCCGCTATCTTGACCATGTTCGTTGTGAACATCACCCGGCCCTTGGGATAAGAGTCGGCGAAGGCTCCTACGAAAGCGGCAAGCACGACATAGGCCAGGGCGAACCACCATTTCATCATCGGCGCCATCCAGTCGGGGCCTTGCAGATCGACGATGAGGGCGATGGCCGCGATCAAGAGCGCATTGTCCGCCAGAGAAGACAATGCCTGCGCCGCCATGACGAGATAAAAACCTTTCTTCAAGCGTTGTCCCGGCTAAGTGAGGAATCGTGGCAAAAGGATGGGTTGCTGGAGCAGAGCATGAGAAATTAGGCCGGCGGCGATTTGTTCAGCGTCAACATTCTGTGGGTGATACGGCGCTTGATTCGGAAAACATCGAAACAATTCACGAAAAGAGTTAAAGAGTATAGCGTCAGGCGTGCCCGCATAATCAGCTATGCCTGAAAACCGACGTTCAATCAGGCAAAATCGCCTATGGGAAGACCATTACGGTGCGGTATCATACAAACCAGTTGCCTTCGGGGTTCGCCCGGTTTCCCGCTTTGTGCCGCTATAACATTTCTGTTCATCCATTGTGCGCCTGACTCAAATAAAACTTGCCGGCTTCAAGTCGTTCGTCGAACCGACGGTCATACCCACGCCCAGTCAACTGGTTGGCGTCGTGGGCCCCAATGGCTGCGGTAAATCCAATATCATTGACGCAGTACGCTGGGTGCTGGGCGAGAGCCGGGCCTCCGAGCTTCGCGGCGAATCAATGCAAGATGTCATCTTCAATGGCTCGGGCAATCGCAAGCCGGCAGCGCGCGCCTCTGTTGAACTGGTGTTTGACAACTCAGAAGGCAGGGCCGCGGGCCAATGGAGCACGTATTCCGAAATAGCTGTGCGCCGCGTGCTGACACGCGACGGCACCAGTAGCTACTTCATCAATAATCAGCAGGTGCGCCGCCGCGACATCAACGATATATTCCTCGGCACCGGCCTGGGCAGCCGGGGCTACGCCATCATCGGCCAAGGCATGATCAACCGCCTGATCGAAGCCAAGCCTGAAGAGCTTCGCGTCTTTCTCGAAGAGGCGGCCGGCGTGTCGCGCTACAAAGAGCGTCGCCGCGAAACCGAAAACCGCCTTGGCGATACGCGTGAAAACCTCACCCGCGTCGAAGACATTCTGCAGGAACTTACCGGCCAGCTTGAAAAACTCGAGTCCCAGGCACAGGTGGCCGAGCGTTACCGGTCGCTGCAAGAAGACGGCGAACAAAAGCAGCATGCCTTGTGGTTGCTAAAAGAAAGCAACGCACGCGAAGAGCGTCAAGCCAAGTTTCTTGCCATCGAGCAGGCCCAAACTGAACTCGAGGGCGCCATCGCCGGCCTGCGCGCGGGCGAAGCAGCGCTCGAATCGCGCCGTCAGGCCCATTATGCGGCGTCTGACGCGGTGCATGCGGCCCAAGGCAAGCTGTTCGAGGCCGGCGCCCAGGTCAGCCGGCTCGAGGCCGAGATACGGCATGTTGTCGATTCGCGCAATCGCGTCCAGGCACGGCGCGGGCAGTTGCAGCAACAAATCCAAGAGTGGTCCGATCAAGA
The DNA here is from genome assembly GCF_044464525.1 of Pusillimonas sp. Lineage (NCBI taxonomy): Bacteria > Pseudomonadati > Pseudomonadota > Betaproteobacteria > Burkholderiales > Alcaligenaceae > Pusillimonas > Pusillimonas sp. The sequence goes on along the minus strand of NZ_JBIQLE010000009.1, from coordinate 76,255 downwards.
GGCGCATTGCAACGAGCAGCTCGCCCATAGCGAAGGAGAGCTCCAGACCGCAGCTGCGCGCATCGAAGAAAGCCGTGCTTTGGCCGAAGAAGCCGCGGCGGCCTTGCCCGACATCGAGACCCGGGTCAGGGCGGCGGGCTCCTCGCGCGATGAGCTGCGTGGCGTGCTGGCGCGGGTGGAGCAAAACCTGGCTCTTGTCGCCCAGGCCCAGCGCGATGCCGACCGCCAGTTGTCAGCGCTCGAGCAGCGCCGCGAGCGGCTTCAGCACGAAATGCGCGAGCTTGCGGCGCCAGATCCAGATAATCTTCATCGCTTGGCCGGAGAGCTCGCCGTTCTTGACGAGCAACTTGAAGAGGCCCAGGGCCGCCTCGTCGAACTGGAAGACCAGCTTCCCGGCCTGGATGCCCAGCGTGAGCAGGCGCATGCGGAAGCACGCGAACAATCGCAAGAGCTTTCCCGTCTCGAGGCCAGGCTGTCCGCCCTGGCCCGCCTGCAGGAAGACGTTCAAAAGCAAGGGGCGCTGCAGCCCTGGCTCGAGCAGCACGAGCTGACTCGGCTGGGCCGCCTGTGGCAAAAACTGCACGTCGAAACAGGATGGGAGCCGGCGCTCGAGGCCGTGCTGCGCGAACGCATGGCGGCGCTTGAAGTGCGGCAGCTTGAGCACGCCCGGGCCTTCGCTGCCGAACCGCCGCCGGCCAGACTGGCGTTTTATCAGTTGCCGCCGGCTTCTCCCGCTGAGGGGGCTTCGGCGGGTCTTGTGCCCTTGGCCACTTTGCTGCGCATCAGCGACGCCGACCTGCGGGCGTTGCTTAACGACTGGCTTAAAGATGTTTACATGGCCGATGACGTCGACTCGGCCTTGTCCGGACGAAATCAATTGCCGGCCGGCGGCGTCTATGTGGTCAAGGCAGGCCACATGGTCGATAGGCACAGCGTGCGCTTTTACGCACCGGACACCGAGCAGGCGGGCCTGTTGGCACGCCAGACCGAAATCGAGAACCTGCAACGCGAGACTAAAGCGCGGCAACTCCTTGCCGACGAAGCCATTGCTGGTGTGGCCAAGGCCGAGACAACCTGGCAGCAGGTTTCTCAAGCCATGGCTCCCGCACGAACCCGGGTGGGGGAACTTACCCAGCGCACACACACGCTGCGATTGGAGCATTCTCGGCTCGATCAGCAGGCGCGCCAAACCGGGGAGCGAACTTCGCGCATCCACGAAGAACTGGCCGAAATCGACATCCAATCCGAAGAGCTGCACGCAGCCCGCGAAGAATCCGAAGCCAGGTTCGAGGCTTTGGACCTGGAACTGGCCGAACATCAGACGCGCTTTTCGGATGCCGAGATGTCCGGCGAAGACTTGGCCCGTGAAGCCGATCAGGCCCGTCAGCGCCTGCGTGATTGCGAACTGGCGGTTCATGAGGCCGAGTTTGCCGAACGCTCACTACAGACGCGGCTTGCCGAATTGCGGCGCAACCTGCAGCTTGCGCAAGACCAGGTCGGGCGCGCGCGCGACGAACTCGAAGGTTTGCAGGGCGAGCTTTTCGAACTTGACGCATCGGCTGCGCAGGCAGGTCTTCAAGATGCCCTTGAAGAGCGCGCTCGATGCGAAGAGGCGCTTAATCTGGCGCGTATTGAACTGGACAACCTGGCCGCTGAACTGCGCGCAGCCGACGAAGAAAGGCTTTCCCACGAGCGTTCGCTGGAACCCAAGCGCGAACGCATCATGCAGTTGCAGTTGCAAGAGCAGGCCGCCCGCCTTGCCGTCGAGCAGTATTCAGAGCAACTGGATGCCAACGAAGTTGATCGCGAAGCCTTGGGCCGCCTGTTGGCCGAGCGCCCCGAAGATTGGCGCCGCACCGCGTGGCTCCAATCTGAAGTGCAGCGTATTTCCCGTCAGGTAGATGCCCTGGGTCCTGTCAATCTGGCGGCGCTTGATGAACTGGCCACGGCTCGCGAGCGGCGCTCGTTCCTGGGCGCCCAGCATCAAGATCTTTGCGAGGCCATCGACACGCTCGAAGACGCAATACGCAAGATCGACAAAGAGACGCGCGAGCTGTTGCAGGGCACCTTCGATGCGGTCAACACTCACTTCGGCGAGCTGTTCCCCCGCCTGTTCGGCGGCGGTGAAGCGAAGCTGGTGATAACGGGCGAAGAAATCCTTGATGCCGGCGTACAGGTCATGGCGCAGCCGCCGGGCAAGCGCAACAGCACCATCCACTTGCTGTCGGGCGGCGAGAAAGCCCTTACTGCGACAGCGCTTGTCTTTGCTCTGTTCAAGCTTAATCCGGCGCCTTTCTGCCTTCTGGACGAGGTGGACGCACCTCTGGACGATGCCAATACCGAACGTTATACGGCGCTCGTGTCCAGCATGAGCGAGCAGACTCAGTTTTTATTTATCTCTCACAATAAAATTGCCATGCAGATGGCTAGGCAGCTTGTCGGAGTCACTATGCAGGAACAAGGTGTGTCCCGCATAGTGGCTGTGGATATCGAGTCGGCCTTGCAACTGGCCGAGGCCTGATGTTTTGAAATGCTTAACAATTTACGGACGCTACGGGGCGCACAATGAGTGATTTGCAGATAGGCCTGATTTCACTGGGCGTAATCCTGATTCTGGTATTGGTGTGCTTCAATTGGTGGCAAGACCGGCGCGTCAGGCAGCGCATGCAGGAACATTTTCCCGAAGCCGACGAAGACCCCTTGATGGGCGGGCCGGCCACTGCAGGCGGACGGCGCGAGCCGGGCATCGGTGGCGGCGCGGCGCCAGAGGCCGATGTCGACGAAATTACCGAGGCCGACCCGGTTTGCGAGGCGGTCATTGATGTGGTGTTCTCACATCCAGTTGCGGGCGCCGAACTGATGACGGCCGTGCGACCTATTCAGAAAGCCGGCGAGAAGCCGGTGCGCGTGCTGGTGGAACACGAGGGCGGGCACAGCTTGCGGCTGCGTGACGGCAGCAATTATCTTTCAGTGCAACTGGCGGTGCTGCTGGCCAATCGCAGCGGGGCGCTTACCGATATCGAGTGGTCGCATCTGTGGACTACCGCTGAAGACCTTGCCGAACGTTTCGAAGGCTCGGTGGAAGGGCCCGAGCAAGACCAGGTGTTGCAGCGCGCCCGCGCGCTGGACGAACTTTGCGCGGGTCTCGATGCCCAGGTCGCGCTGGTGTTGAAGCTCGGTCAGGCCCAGCCCGTGGCGCAAGTGACACAGGCCGTCAAAGAGGCCGGTTTTGTGGGCTTCGGCAACCAGCTTGCCTGGATGTCCGAGGCGGGTGTGCCTCGATTCACATTGTTGTATGCAGGCGAACCCGCGGGCAATTTCAACTCGGCCGGAGTCGACCGGCTCGATCTGGTGCTGGATGTGCCGCGCAGCCAACCCGACGAACATGCGTTCAGCCGCATGGCTTGTGTAGGGCGCGACCTGGCGTTTCGGCTACAGGCGACCCTGGTCGATGAGCAGGGCCAGCCTGTGAATGAAAGCGCCGATCATGCCGTCGACGAGAAGCTCCATGAGCTGTACAACAATCTAGAGCAGGCGGGCTTCCCAGCGGCTGAAACTCGTACGGTCAGGCTGTTTTCGTGAGTGCGGGAAAAGAAATAGCTCCGGGCATCCAGCAAGAGCTGCAAGAGCTGCGCGACGAGATTTCCGCCCACAATCACCGCTACTATGTGCTGGATGCGCCGGTTGTCTCGGATGCCAAGTACGATGAGCTCATGCTGCGATTGCAGGCTCTTGAGCAGCAACATCCCGACCTGATCACGCCCGAGTCTCCCACCCAACGGGTGGGCGCCGCGCCGCTGGCGGCATTCGAAAGCGTGCGTCATGCCGTACCCATGCTGTCACTGGGCAATGCGTTCGAACCCGATGATATCGTCGCGTTCGACAAGCGCGTCACCGACACGTTGCGCGCGGCAGGCATGCTGCAGGAAAACGCTCAAGCCGAGTACATGGCTGAATGCAAGTTTGACGGCCTGGCCATCAGTTTGCGTTACGAGCACGGTCGCCTGTTGCGTGCAGCCACGCGCGGCGACGGCCAAGTGGGCGAAGACGTCACCAGCAATATCCGCACATTGCGTTCCGTGCCGCTCAAGCTGCGAGGCGACTTCCCCGAGGTGTTGGAGGTGCGCGGCGAGGTGCTTATGTACCGCAGTGATTTCGACGCACTCAATCAGGCTCAGCAGGCGCGAGGCGAGAAAATCTTCGTCAACCCACGCAACGCCGCCGCGGGCAGCTTGCGTCAACTAGACCCCCGGATCACGGCGCGACGTCCCTTGCGGTTCTTCGCATACGGCTGGGGGCAGATACAAGGGGACCATCCTCGCACCCAGGCGGGCGTGCTTGATTGGCTCGAGCAGTTCGGTCTTCCGGTCAACAAAGAACGCGAGGTGCTGTGCGGTGCGGAACAATTGCTTGAGTTTCACCAGCGCATGGGCCGGCGCCGGGGCGCGCTGCCGTTCGATATCGACGGGGTGGTGTATAAGGTCAATGCGCTCGACGCGCAAGAGGTGCTGGGCTACGTGGCCAGGGCGCCTCGTTTTGCCGTGGCCCACAAATATCCCGCCCAGGAAGAAACCACGCTGCTCACGGGTATCGAGGTGCAGGTGGGTCGCACCGGCGCCATCACGCCCGTCGCCCGTCTCAGGCCGGTATTCGTGGGCGGTGTTACGGTTACCAACGCCACGCTTCACAACGAAGATGAAATCCGCCGCAAGGATGTCCGGATAGGGGATACCGTCATCGTGCGGCGCGCAGGCGACGTCATTCCCGAGGTGGTGGGGCCTGTTGTGCAGTTGCGGCCCGATAACGCCGAGTTTTTCGTCATGCCCGCCGAGTGCCCGGTTTGCGGCTCGGCCATCCAGCGCCTTGAGGGCGAAGCGGTGTCGCGCTGCACAGGCGGCCTTTTTTGCGCGGCGCAGCGCAAGCAGACGCTGATCCATGCCGCGGGTCGCAAGGCGCTCGATATTGAAGGGCTGGGCGAGAAGCTCGTCGATCAGCTTGTCGATAGCGATCGCGTCCGGTCGTTGGCCGACCTGTTCAGCCTGCAGGTCGAAGAGCTGCTCCTTTATGACCGCATGGGACGAAAATCAGCGGAAAACCTCATTGTCGCCATCGATAAGGCTCGCGAGCCGTCGTTGGGCAGCCTCTTGTTCGCCCTGGGCATACGGCAAGTGGGCGAGACGACGGCGCGAGATCTTGCCTTGCACTTTGGGTCGATCGAGGCGGTAATGGCTGCGGATGAAGACGCCTTGCTTGCTGTCAAGGATGTCGGCCCTGTGGTGGCGCATTCCATTACGCAGTTTTTCGCCGAGCCGCATAATCGCGAGGTGGTTCAGGCTTTGCTCGACGCGGGGGTACGGCCGAGTGTCGATGCCGCACCTGCCGGGCGGCTGGTGCTAAGCGGCAAGACACTGGTGTTGACCGGAACGCTGCCTACGTTGACGCGCGACGAGGCGACCCGCCTTGTTCTGGCGGCGGGCGGCAAGGTCAGCGGCTCGGTGTCGAAAAAGACCAGCTATGTGGTGGCGGGCGAAGAGGCGGGCAGCAAGCTGGCCAAGGCGCAGGATTTGGGCGTGGCGGTGCTTGACGAGGCTGGGTTGATGGCGCTGCTGGAAGCCGGGGCGCCTTGAGTGTTTCGTTGCTCGTGGCAGCGAGGTGCTTGATGAGGATGGGGCGTACGCGCTTTTGACGTGGTGCCGGTGGGTGTGGCGCTGGTGAATGTGGCGGCGCTGGTATTTGGGTTCTTTAGGCGCCGTCGGCGTCGGAGGGCCTGAAACCGGACAGCGCTCGCGGTCCAGCCTTTCGGCTGGACTTCCCGCACTCAGAATATTTTGCGAGGGCGTCGCAAGAACTCAACCTCGCCGCCATGCGGCTCGGGATTCAAACAGGCTTGCGCCGTTCCCGCGCAAAATATCCTGAGCGCGGCGCTTACGATGCCCGGTTTCAGGCCCTCCGACGCCGACGGCTTGGCATGGGGTGAGTGACGGGCGGCGCCGCCTTTTATTTGACGTTGGCGGACGTCATGAGTTCTTGCTGGAATTGCACAAGCTTTTCCTGACGCAGCATTTCTTCGATTTGCGGCTTGACGTCGTCGAGGGCGGGAAGCGAGATTGGGCGGCTGTCTTCGAGCTGGATGATGTGCCAGCCGAACTGGCTCTGGACGGGTGCGTCGGTCATGTCGCCTTTTTTGAGGCTTTCGACGGCCTGGGCGAACTCGGGCACGTAATTGCCGCTGGGGGCCCAGCCCAGGTCGCCGCCGTTGGCGCCGCTGCCTGGATCGATCGAGTCTTTTTTGGCTGCCGCGTCGAACGTGGTTTTCTTGCTCTTGATCGAGGCGATGATGTCTTTGGCGGCTTGTTCTTCTTCTACAAGGATGTGGCGTACCTTGTATTCGTGGCGGTTTTCCTGGGTCTTCTTGATTTCGTCGTACTCGGCCTGGATATCGGCGTCGGTGACAGGGTGCTTTTCAAGGTAATCGGACATCAGGGCGCGCACCAGGATGCCCTGGCGGGCCAGTTCAATTTCCTGCTTGACTGCCGCCTGTTTGTCCAGGCCGGCCTTCTCGGCTGCTTGCACGGCGACGGTGCGGCCAATCATTTCCTGCTTGACCCTCTCGCGCAGTTGCGGGGAATCTTGTGCGCCTTGTTCGACGAGCAAGGCAACGAAATCGTCGAGCTGCTTCTGGGTTATGGCCTTGTCATTGACGGTGGCGATGTTCTGAGCATAAAGGGGAAGGGAGATGGCGCAGCTTGCGACAATCAGAGCGAGTCGTTTCATAAGTACCTTCTGAGCGATTTGGCGGGTTAGGTTTTGCTGGTCACGATGGCCAGGGCATGGATGGGGTGGGGGATGAGATCGTGCACGCGATCATACACGAGGCGATGCCGGGCCAGCGAGCTGAGGCCGGTAAATTGCGGTGTGTCGATAACGACCCGAAAGTGGCTGGCGCCATCGCGCGCACCGGCATGGCCGGCGTGCAAATGAGACTCGTCGATGATGTCGAGGCTGGTGGGCTCGAGCGCCGTTAGGCGCTCGCGCAACAAGACGGCACGTTCGGCCTTGACGGAATCAGAAATGGACATCAGGTGTTTTCCTTGTTGCCGGGCAGGGGTTGGCGGTCGTCTTCTTTGATGTGGCGCCCCAGCCAGAGGGACTGGGCAATGACGAATACGATCATCAGGGCCATCAGGCCGAACACCTTGAAGTTGACCCACTGCGCTTCGGTAAAGCGCCCGGAAAAAGCGACGTATAGATTAAGGGCGCCGGAAAGCACGAAAAAGCCCGCCCAGCTAAGATTGAGCTTGTCCCAGATGGGTTCTTCCAGCCTAATTTGAGCGCCCATGACTTTTTGCAGCAGGTTGCGCTTGAATATCCAGCGGCCACCCAGCAAAATCGCCGCGAACAGCCAATAAAGCACGGTGGGCTTCCATTTGATGAAAGCATCGTTGTGCAGCAATAAAGTAGCGCCGCCAAACACCACGATCACGGTAAGATTGATCCAGTGTGTGGTTTCGATGGCCTTGCCGCGCAGCTTGATCCATAAGATCTGTGCCACGCTGGCCGCCATGGCCACCGCTGTGGCGGTATATATGTCGTAAAACTTGAACGCCAGAAAAAAAAGTATTAACGGGAAAAGGTCGAAGAGGAATTTTTTCATTCAGACGGTTCGAAATTAAGGGAAAGCGAGTTGATGCAATACCGCAGGCCGGTGGGCGGAGGGCCATCGGGGAAAACGTGCCCCAGATGAGAATCGCATACATTGCATAGAACTTCGGTGCGCACCATGCCGTGAGACGCATCTTTTTCTTCGCGGACCAGTTCCGGGTCAAGGGCTTCGAAGTAGCTGGGCCAGCCGCAACCCGCATCGAACTTGGTGTCAGAGGCGAACAGGGCGGTGCCGCAACCTACGCAACGATAGATGCCCGATTGATCAGTATTCCAGTAGCGGCCCGAAAACGGCCGTTCGGTGCCTTTTTGCCGCGTAACGTAATATTCTTCCGGAGACAGTTGAGCGCGCCATTCGGCGTCGGATTTATGGACTTTTTGCATGAAAATACCTTGTGCCTGAACAAAATGCCGAAGCATTCCCTATGTTAATCGACTTTGAAATGCGATGTCGGTTCCCTGCTGTGCTTCAATACGGGCAAGGAAAAGGCTGTCGGTCAAAGTGAAAACCTGCCATATGCAGGGAATCCCCTAAAAGACTTTGCAATTTTTTCTCTCCATAATTCCAAGTTAGCACAAGCCTGAAATGTATTTCAGGCTAACAGTTGTGCTGCCTAATTGACTTAACTAGTGTGGCAGGGATGGATTCAACGATAATATTAATATTGCTTCAGGATGGCGTCTTGAATGGCGCCGTCTATGCACTGCTGGGCCTGGCCCTGGTGCTGGTCTTCCTGGTTACGCGGGTCATCTTCATCCCGCAGGGCGAATACGTTGCCTACGGGGCGCTGACACTCGCCTTTCTTGTAAATGGCCAGATCCCCGGCACGGTCCTGCTGTTGCTCATCGTCGGTATCGTCGTATTCATCGCCGACCTGATCGCAGCGCTGCGCCACCGCGAATGGGCCTCTTTGCCCAAAAAGGCCGTCTGGTCGCTGGCGCTGCCCCTGGTGCTGTACTTTGCCGCGCCATATATCGTCAGCACCACCACGCCTTTGTGGGTCAACGTGCTTTATTCGTTGGCGCTGGTCATCCCGCTTGGCCCCATGGTGTATCGCCTGGTATACCAGCCTGTGGCCGAGGCCAGCGTACTGGTGCTGCTTATCATCTCGGTGGCGGTCCACTTTGCCATGACCGGCCTGGGCCTGGTCTTCTTTGGCGCCGAGGGCTGGCGCACGCCTCCGTTCATGGAGGGTGAAATCCAGATGGGCGCGATCTCGTGGTCGGCGCAAACCTTCTTCGTGCTGGCCACCTGCGCGCTGCTGATCATTGCGCTATGGATCTTCTTCGGCAAGACCCTGTATGGCCGCGCTTTGCGTGCCACGGCCGTCAACCGGCGCGGCGCAAGGCTGGTGGGCATCAGCACCAGCATGTCGGGCAACCTGACATTCACGCTGGCGGCCGCCATCGGCGCGCTGTCAGGCATGCTGATCTCCCCCGTCACCACCATCTATTACGATACCGGCTTCCTCATCGGCCTCAAGGGCTTCGTGGCAGCCATCATCGGCGGGCTGGGCAGCTATCCCCTAGCGGCCATCGGTGCGCTGTTTGTCGGCATTCTCGAGGCATTCTCGTCGTTCTGGGCAAGCGCCTATAAAGAGGTCATTGTGTTTACCCTGATCATTCCTGTATTACTGTGGCGCTCGTTCGGCACAACTCACGTTGACGACGAGGAGTAATCATGAACCGCATCATCCTGATTGTTTTCCTCGTCATCATGGCTGTGTTGCCCGCTTGGTCCGGCACGCCTGAATTCTGGATTACACAACTCAACTACATCGGGCTGGCCGCTTTGGTCGTGCTGGGTTTAATTTTGCTTACCGGGGTTGGCGGCCTTACGTCATTCGGGCAAGCGGCTTTCGTAGGCATCGGCGCCTATGCCACCGCCTATCTCACCACCGCCTCGGGCTGGTCGCCCTGGTTTGCGTTGTTTGCCGGCCTGGCGATTACCTTTGTGGTTGCCTATATTTTGGGCGCCATCACCTTGCGGCTATCGGGGCACTACCTGCCCTTGGGCACCATCGCCTGGTGCCTGTCGCTGTATTACTTGTTCGGCAACCTGCAGTTTCTGGGCCAGTACGATGGTATCGCCGGTATCCAGCCTATCTACTTTCTGGGCTTGTCGCTGCGTGACGGCCGCGACATCTATTACCTGATCTGGCTGGTGGTGCTGCTGTCCATGTGGGCCACGCGCAACCTGCTCGACTCCAGGCCCGGGCGCGCCATCCGGGCGCTAAGAAGCGGCGGCGGCATGGCCGAGTCCTTCGGCATCAACATGGCGTCGTACAAGGTCATTATTTTTGTCTATTCGGCTTTGCTTGCGTGTTTGTCCGGATGGCTATATGCCCACATGCAGCGTGCGGTCAGCCCCAGTCCCTTCGGCCTGAACTACGGTATCGAATACCTCTTCATGGCCGTGGTGGGGGGCACCAGCGTATGGGGCGCCATCATCGGCTCAGGCCTGATCCTCACGCTCAAGGACCAAATCCAGAACGTGTTGCCCAAGATCATCGACACCACAGCCAACTTCGAGCTCGTTGTCTTTGGCATCTTGATGATCCTGGTGCTGCAATACGCGCGTGAAGGCGTCTGGCCCATCATTGCCAATCGGTGGGCCGACATTACCGGTCAGGCCAAAACGCGGCGCAGCGGCGGCGCTCCTGCGGAAGCGCCCGCGTTGCCGCAGAGGCAGCGCCCCGAAGCCGGCAAGATCGTGCTCGAGGTTGACGCCGCACGTAAAGAGTTCGGCGGCCTGGTGGCGGTAAACGATATCAGCTTCAAGCTCAAGGCAGGCGAGATCATGGGCCTTATCGGCCCCAACGGCGCCGGCAAAAGCACCACCTTCAACCTGATCACGGGTGTTCTGCCCGCTACCAGCGGCAAGATCAACTTCCAGGGCAACCGTCTCGACAAAATGCCCTCGCGTGAAATCGCCAAGCTGGGCGTGGGCCGCACTTTTCAGCACGTACAACTGCTGCCCACCATGACGGTGCTTGAAAACGTGGCCCTGGGCGCCCACTTGCGCAGCGAGGTCGGCGTCCTGCCCGCCGCCCTGCGCATCGATCGTCGCACCGAGGCCGCCTTGCTGCACGAGGCCGCCAAGCAATTGCAGCGCGTAGGTCTGGGCGATTATCTGTACGAACAGGCGGGTAACCTGGCCCTGGGTCAGCAGCGCATTCTCGAGATCGCGCGAGCATTGGCGGCCGATCCGATACTGCTGCTGCTCGACGAGCCTGCGGCGGGTTTGCGCTATAAAGAAAAACAAGAGCTCGCCCAGGTGCTTGATCAATTGCGCAAAGAGGGCATGAGCATCCTGCTGGTCGAGCATGACATGGATTTTGTCATGAACCTTACCGATCACCTGGTCGTGATGGACTTCGGCACCAAATTGGCCGAAGGCACACCCGCCGACATCCAACAAAACCCTGTCGTGCTCGAGGCCTATCTAGGAGGCGTCGATGACGAACTCGAGACCCCCGACAACCCGGCAACCGCAGGAGGCACAGCATGAGCACGGCCGAGCTACAACCAGTGTTGAAGGTCGAAGGCCTCAGCACGCAGTATGGCAAGGTACACGCCCTGCTCAATGCCAACATCACCGTGGCGCCAGGCAGCATCGTCACAGTTATTGGCGGCAATGGCGCAGGTAAATCCACCTTGCTCAATTCCATCATGGGCTCGCTGCCTTCGGCGGGCAGCAGTGTGGGTTCGGTGCAATACCTGGGCCAGCAGATCAGCGGCTGGAACGTCGAGCGTCGAGTTGGCGGCGGCATGTCGCTGGTGCCCGAGCTGCGCGAGCTGTTCGGCAGCATGACCGTCGAAGACAACCTGCTGCTCGGAGGCTTCCGACTGTACCGCGCGCGCCAGGCCGGCTGGAAAGAAAAGCTCGATGAGGTCTTCGACATCTTTCCAAGGCTGCGCGAACGCCGTCAGCAGCAAGCGGGTACGCTTTCGGGGGGCGAACGCCAGATGCTGGCCGTCGGCCGCGCGCTGATGGCCCAGCCCAAGCTACTGATGCTCGACGAACCAAGCCTGGGCCTGGCCCCGCGCATCGTGCGCGAGATCTTCCAGATTATTTCCAGGTTGCGCAGCACGGGCGTATCTATCTTGCTGGTCGAGCAAAATGCGCGTGCGGCCCTTCAGGTGGCCGATTACGGCTATGTGCTTGAAACCGGCGAAGTGGTGCTTGAAGGCGCCGCCAAAGAGCTGGCCCACAACCCCCGCGTGATTGAAAGCTATCTGGGGCTGGGCAAGAAAGGCCAAGAGACCGAATTGGCCTCTTAGCCGCCCAACATGAGGCCGAAGGTGTCTTGTTTGGAGGCTAATGAATCGGGAGCGGCCTGGTCTACGACCTGGCCGTTTTGCATGACGTAGAAGCGGTCGGCAAGATGGCCCGAGAAGTTGAGATTCGGCTCGATGAGCAGCACCGTATAGCCCATGTTGCGCAGTTGTTCGATCGTGTCGGCCAGGTTCTGGACCATGACCGGCGCCAGCCCATCGGTGATGTTATCCAATAAAAGCAGGTTGGCCCCAGTGCGCAAAATACGCGCGATGGCGAGCATTTGCTGTTCACCACCCGACAGGCGGGTACAGGGCAGGTGTCGACGCGGATAAAGGTGGGGGATGAGTTCGTAGATTTCGGCCAGCGACATGCCGCCACCGAGGGTGTCTTCGGTGTTTGAGGGCAACAGCAGGTTTTCTTCGCACGACAGGCCGACCGAAATGCCTTTGCCCGGGCCGCAATAGCCCACCCCCAGGTGCTGGATTTTATCCGCAGTCTGGTGGATGGATTCGGCGCCGTGGATGCGCACCGACCCCTTGCGCGACGGAGTTTGCCCCATGATGGCCCGCAGCAATGAGTCGTGGCCCGAGCCGGGCTGTCCTAGAAGTGCTGCAACTTGCCCGACGCCCACTGTGAGATCGACGCCTCGTAGCACGTGGGCGTCTTTATGCCAGGCGTGCAGGCCGATGGTCTCAAGAGCGGGGACATTTGATGCCGCAGCTGCGGGATGCTCATTCATTTTATTGATTATCAAACATGGCTTACAGCTTTGTTTAGGGGCGATAAGCGCATTGACCCGGGCCCTCGATATCTTGATCGGCAACGCGCAAAAAATTCGCAGTTTATGTAGTGCTTCCTCTAGTATGAAATTTTCTTTTAGCGAACACTATGGGGGTTTCTCATAGGCTATGGAAAACCCCAGGGCATGCGATTTCGGCGTGCGAAGAGATAGCGCGAAGCCTCAGCGGGCTGGTGTCTTGTGCTTATAGTCGCACAGGTCGGCAATGCCGCATTGTGGGCATTTCGGCGTTCGTGCCACACAGACGTAGCGCCCATGCAGTATCAGCCAATGGTGGGCGTCCTGCAAAAATTCCTTGGGCACGTGTTTTTCAAGCTTGCGCTCCACTTCCAACACTGTCTTGCCCGGCGCAATGCCGGTTCGGTTGGATACTCGGAAGATATGGGTGTCGACCGCGATCGTGGGAATGCCGAAGGCGGTGTTGAGCACCACGTTGGCGGTCTTGCGGCCCACGCCCGGCAGGGCCTCAAGGGCCGCGCGGTCGCAGGGCACTTTGCCGCCATAGTGCTCCAGCAATATCTGACAGGTCTTCAAGACATTCTGCGCTTTTGTCTTGTAGAGCCCGATCGTCCTTACGTATTGGGTGAGCTGTTCAAGGCCCAAATCGACCAGGCCTTGCGGGGTGCCATGCTCTGGAAAGAACTTGGCGGTTGCCAGGTTAACCGACCTGTCTGTGGCCTGGGCCGACAGAATTACGGCGATCAGCAACTGGAAAGTCGATTCATAATGAAGTTCGGTGGTGGGAGAGGGGTTGGCAGCCCGGAAGCGTTCGAATATTTCTTGGCGTTTCTGTTTGTTCATGGGTCAAGCCGCACATCAGGCGGTAGCTCGCCGCGCGCGTGCGCGAGCCAGGGCGGCGGCGATGATCTTTTGCTTGGTGTCGTCATCATGGTTTGCCGCGGCGCTCAAGCCGGCCTTGTTGGCCAGTGTGCGTGCAGCCAGCGATGACGTTTCAGTGTGTTGGGCCTGCAGCCGCTGTTGCCGGGCCTGGTGATGCAGCCGGGCCTGATTGGCATGGGCGGCCGTCCATTCATATTCGGCCGGCTTCATCTGGATGCAGTCGACGGGGCAGGGGGGCAGGCACAGGCCGCAGCCTGTGCACTGGTCGGAAATGACTGTGTGCATGAGCTTATTGGCCCCGACGATGGCATCGACCGGACAGGCTTGTATGCACAGCGTGCATCCAATGCAATGCGACTCGTCTATATGGGCCAGATGCAGGGGCTGATGCTTGCCACAAGAAGTATCCAGCGGGGTTTCGGGTCGGGACAACAGCCCGGCCAGCGCCGCAATGCCTTCCTGTCCGCCGGGAGGGCAGCGATTGATGTGCTCGCCTTCGTGGGCGATGGCGTGGGCGTATGGCCGGCATCCCTCGTAGCCGCATTGCGTACATTGCGTCTGCGGCAGCAGGGCATCGATCTGGTCGACGAGGGATGGCATTGTCATGACAAAAAAAGGGGGCGTGACGCCCCCGGTTCTATTATTCGGGGGCAAGCCCCTATAAGGCTGGTTAAGTTTGGCGAATGAACTTACTGATTTTAGGACAAATCGTCTTACGCCACCGGCGCCCCGAGAAAATGCCGTAATGCCCCGCGCCGGGCACCGTGTAATGCTGCTTGCGGCTGCTGGGAATATTCTTGCACAGTTTTTGCGCAGCCCGAGTTTGCCCCAGCCCCGATATGTCGTCGAGCTCGCCCTCGATCGTCATGAGAGCTGTGCGGGTGATGGCGGCCGGGTCGACCAGCCGGCCGTCGATTTCCCATTCGCCCCGAGGCAGCCGGAACTCTTGGAAAACCGTGCGGATGGTATCCAGGTAGAACTTGGCCGGCATGTCCAGCACGGCGTTGTATTCATCGTAAAAACGGCGATGCGCCTCGGCGTCTCCATCGTCGCCCTTGACCAGATCGAGATAGAAATCGTAGTGCGAGCGCAGGTGCCGCTGCGGGTTCATGGCGACGAAGCCGGTGTGCTGCAGAAAACCCGGATATACGGCTCGGCCGGCGCCCGGATAACGTGGCGGGACGCGATGGATGAGGTTGTCTTCGAACCACGAATAGGGCTTGGTGGTGGCCAGTAGATTGACTTCTGTCGGCGACTCGCGCGGATCGATCGGACCGCCCATCATGACCATGCTGGCCGGCGTACAGGGGTCGTTTTCAGCGGCCATGAGCGAGACGGCCGCCAGGACAGGCACGGTAGGCTGGCAGACGGCAATGACATGGACTTCAGGGCCGAGATGCTGGATGAACTCGCGCACGTAGCGCACGTAGTCGTCGAGATGGAAAGAACCCTTGCTTAGCGGCACCATGCGCGCATCGATCCAATCGGCAACGTAGATGTCGTGCGCAGGCAACAGCGCCCTGACGGTGTCGCGCAGCAAAGTGGCGTGGTGGCCCGACAATGGCGCGACCAGCAGCACCGTGGGGTCGCGCGGTCGGTCGGCGGGTAAGCGACGCTGAAAGTGAATCAGGTTGCAAAAAGGCTTTTTCAACACAGCCTTGTCGCGCACCGCAATATTCTTGCCGTCCACCAGGGTGGATTCCAGGCCCCAAGCGGGCTTCTCGTAATCTTTGCCCAGCCTGTGAATAAGCTCATAGCCGGCTGCTATATGGCGCGACAATGGCGTGTATGCCAAAGGACTGTAAGGATGCGAAAACAGCTGTGAGCCGGTGTCTGTGAAGGCCGAAAGCGGGGTCAGGAACGAGCGCTGGAGTTCGTGCAGGTCGTAGAGCATGAATACCCGGGGCTAAGTGGTTGAAGCCTGAATTATAGGGCCATGCCGAAATAAATTTATAAATATTTATTTACGAAAGGTATTAAGCGTGTGCGCTCTTTTATGAATATCAACAGCGGGCCAAGCCGGAGTAGGGCTTTACCAATAGTTTTCCAGGGCGAGATTGCCTGGATTGCCCCGGCGGCCCACCGCGAAACCGCGCTCTTTGAGCAATGCACGCGCCTCGGTGAGCATGTCGGGGTTGCCGCACAGCATGATCTTCGACTTATCCGCGTCCAGTGCACGTCCGGCCAGTTTTTCGAGCCCGCCGTCTTCGATCAGGCGGGTGAGACGGGCCCTGGGCATGCCCGGATAAGCTTCACGGGTCGGAATCGGCAGATAAGCAAGCTGTGCCCGCTGGGGGGCGCCCGCAAGTTGCGGCAGGCCGTCGCGTACCCATTGAAGGATTTCATCGCGATAGGCCAGTTCTTGAGTCGAACGAACGCCGTGCACCAGGAAAATATGGTCGAATGTTGTCCAAACGGCTGGATCTTGCAGCATGGACAGATACGCGGATAGCCCGGTGCCCGTCGCCAGCAGCCACAGATCGCCGCCGGGCGCACGCTTGCCGTCGGCTCCCGCAAAGCGGTCCAGGGTTAGAAAACCAAAAGCCGTTTTGTCGACGTATAGTGCGTCTCCGGCCTGCAGTGCCGCCATCCTGGGGCTGAATTCGCCTTCGGGC
Source organism: Pusillimonas sp. (assembly GCF_044464525.1). NCBI lineage: Bacteria > Pseudomonadati > Pseudomonadota > Betaproteobacteria > Burkholderiales > Alcaligenaceae > Pusillimonas > Pusillimonas sp. The sequence continues at coordinate 60,057 of NZ_JBIQLE010000009.1, read as the reverse complement.
ACGACGATGGAATAGAACTCGAGCCGGTCGCGCTGCGAGGGCGGGGTCACCATGGAGTAAGCGCGCCATATCGTGGGCGGAGCATCCGGAGAGTGATCAGCGGGCAGCCCCAGTCGAGCAAATTGGCCCGGTGCGAATTCGTATTCGGGATTGCGCGTGGTGACAATGGACAGAAGCTTGCCGGGCGCCCACGGCCGCACTTCCAGCACGGTTTCCCGCGTGTACTTGGAATCGGACATCTAGCGGCCTTGTCAGCGTTCGAGGTGTTTGAGCTTGCCTTCGACACCGTTCCAGTCGTCGGCATCGGGCTGAGGTTTTTTGGATCGATTGATCATGCCGAATTCGGGCGAGAGTTCGGCGTTCAACGCAATGAAGTCGAGCTGGTCGGCGGGCACGTCTTCTTCGGCAAAAATGGCATTGGCGGGACATTCGGGCACACAAACGGCACAGTCAATGCATTCGTCGGGATCGATGACCAGGAAATTGGGGCCCTCGCGAAAGCAATCGACGGGGCAGACATCGACACAGTCTGTAAATTTGCATTTGATGCAGTTTTCGGTGACGACGTGGGTCATGGGAACAAGCTCCAGTAAGTATCGCAATGGTCAACACCCTTGCGACCTGGCTTGCTGGGCTTTGCTGCGTCGAAAAAAGGAAAGGCATTAAACATTACAATAGGGGCGAAAGTACGCGATAGCAATTTTACCCAATAAAAACATAGGCCTCCCGATTGACCTGCCGCCCAGTCAGGTCTTTCGTCCACTTTGCGGCTCTGGCGCCCGCCCTGGTTTCCACCGTTCCATGATCATTACTTCTCTTCTAGACACCGATCTGTACAAGTTCACCATGATGCAGGTGGTGTTGCATCATTTTCCGGCTGCGCAGGTCGAGTACCGATATAAATGCCGTACTCCCAACGTCAATCTCAGTGCCTATCTCGACGAAATCCGGGCCGAGGTGCATTCGCTGTGCCAGCTCAAGTTCACCGACAAAGAGCTTGAATATCTGCGCAGCCTGCGTTTCATTAAAAGCGATTTTGTCGATTTTCTGGGCTTGTTCCATTTGCCCGAAAAATGCATCCAGCTGTCGCTGGGCGAGCACCCCGGTGAAATCGACATCACGGTCAAGGGGCCTTGGCTGCACACGATATTGTTCGAGATTCCGGTGCTGGCCATCGTCAACGAGGTGTATTTCCGCAACGAATGCAAGGAGCCGGGTTGGGAGGAAGGGCGGCAGCGCCTGCAGTCCAAGATGCAGCTTGTCACCGACGACCCCGATCTGGCCGATTTTCGGGTGGCCGAGTACGGTACCCGGCGGCGTTTTTCCAAGGTGTGGCACGACGAGGTGGTTACCACCATGAAACGGCAGATGGGTGTGCACTTCGCCGGCACCAGCAACGTCGATATGGCCATGAAGCACAACGTGACTCCGTTGGGCACCATGGGCCATGAATATCTGCAGGCCTGCCAGGCATTGGGGCCCAGGTTGCGCGATTCCCAGGTATTTGCGCTCGAGGTGTGGGCCAAGGAATACCGGGGCGACCTGGGCATCGCCTTGTCCGACGTTTACGGCATGGATGCGTTCTTGCGCGATTTCGACATGTATTTCTGCAAGTTGTTTGACGGCGCACGGCACGATTCAGGCGACCCTTTCCTATGGGGCGAACGCCTGCTGGCCCACTACGCAGCCAACCGCACCGATCCTCGCACCAAGACCCTGGTTTTCTCGGATGCGCTGACCTTTCCCCGTGCCATCGAGCTTGCGCGGCGCTTTGCCGGACGCTGCAAGGTGTCGTTTGGCATCGGCACCAACCTGACAAACGATCTCGGCCACGAGCCGCTGCAAATCGTCATGAAGATGGTGCGCTGCAATGGGCAGCCGGTGGCCAAGGTGTCTGACGCGCCCGAAAAAACGATGTGTGACGATCCCGCCTACCTGGCATATCTGCGCCAGGTCTTCCAGTTGCCGCCAAGCCCTTAGCTATTGCGAGCGCAGGTGCCCCACGATCCGTCGACATGCATGAAGTTTTCCAAGCAATCGCTGGCGCGGCGACTGAAGCTGCAGCAGTTGGCAATATTCGACCGGGTTCTAGCATGCGGATCCTTGCTGGCTGCGGCGCGTGAGCTGCACTTGACACAGCCCGCGGTCAGCAAATCCATCCAAGAGCTGGAAGACCATTTCGGACAGCCCTTGCTGATACGCAGTCGCCGCGGAGTGCAGCCCACCGACTTCGGCCTGATGTTGCAGGCCCACTCGCAGGCGCTGCTGGCGGATCTGCGATTCCTTGCTGATGATCTGAACTCCTGGAACGCAGGGGTGTCGGGGAAAGTGGTGGCCGGTACCCTGCTAACCGCGGCAGCCGATTTGCTGCCGCGAGCTTTACTGCGTTTGCGCGAACTGGCTCCCAGCGTTGTCGTTGAGGTGCGGGTAGGCGTGAATGAAAAAATGTTTGCGGAACTGGCGGCAGGCGAGCTCGACATCGTCGTTGGCTTGATTCCCGTCCAGGACGCGTCCTCCACCTTGCAACATACTCCTTTATATGTTGAATCTTTGTGCGCGGTCGTCGGCCGACGTCACCCCCTGGCCACTACGGGAATAGCGAATGTGTCGCAGCTGGCCACGATGGATTGGATTCTGCCGGTCTCCCAGTCCGAGGCGCGTCACGCGGCCGTGCGATTTTTCCAAGAGCTGGGGTTACCTATGCCTGCCCGGGTAATTGAATCGGTGTCGATCATGACCAATATCGGGCTGCTGGTTGATTCGCGCATGATCGCATTGATGCCCTTCAGCGTTGCCCGGAAGTTCGTTCACCTGGGCCTATTGAGTGTTCTTCCCCTAGGGCGGCAACTTCCTTTTGGTAACGTAGGGTATACCGTAGCAAAAGGCCGAACCATCACCCCTGCCAACCAGCGTCTGATAATGGCTTTGCATGACGTCGAAGCCGAGGCCCAAGCAGTTTAGGTATTCCTGCTGTTTATATAAAAGGCCTGTTTTTTCATTATTCACGCCAACTTTGTTTGATTACGATGGTTCTTTGAGCAATTTTCCCTCTGCATTGGCAGAGGTGCTTACGGCGCTTGAGGCGGTCGACTACGTCGAGGCGGTTGTGCAGCCGGCTCGTTGATCATGGCGGGCGGCGCAACCGCCGCGCAGGCGTGGGCGCAGGGTCTGCATGTCCGCTGCGATGTCAGCAGCCTGGGCAACGTTGAATTTTTTACTCGATAGGGATTAATGCAATGAATGATAAAAGTGCTGTCATCACCGGCAAGGCCAAACCGCGTGGCCGCTTCCCCCACTTCAAGCGTGCGGGTGATTTCATCTTTGTTTCCGGCACCAGTTCGCGTCGGCCCGACAACACGTTCGAAGGGGTTGAGGTCGACGCCCTGGGTGTCACCAACCTGGATATTCGCGCGCAGACGCGAGCGGTGATCAAGAACATCGAAGATATCTTGAAGCATGCCGATGCAGACTTGTCGGATTTGGTGGAAGCCCAGGTGTTTTTGGTCAATATGAATGATTTTGGCGGATACAACGAGGTATGGGCCGAGTTCTTCGACTATGAAGGCCCGACGCGCACCACGGTTGCGGTCCATCAATTGCCGCATCCGCATCTACTGATCGAGATTCGCGCTACAGCGTATAAACCGCTGAAAACCGAGGACTAATACACATGAGCAAATTCAAGTATGGCTACCCGCTGAATTTCAAGCGCTGGCTTGACGACAACGCCCATTTGCTCAAGCCGCCCGTGGGAAACCAGCAAATCTGGAAAGACAGCAACTTCATGGTGACCGTGGTTGGCGGGCCCAACGAGCGCAGCGACTTTCACGATGACCCCAGCGAAGAGTTTTTTTACCAGTTCAAGGGCAACGCTCACCTGTTGATGTGGGATCGCGGCCAGTACGAGCGGATTCATCTTAAAGAAGGCGATGTCTTCCTGATGGCGCCGCACGTCAAGCATTCTCCGCAACGCCCCGAGGCCGACAGCTTGTGTCTGGTGATTGAGCATGTTCGCGCGCAAGGCGATAAAGACGCCTTGCAATGGAGCTGCGCCAAGTGCGGCACCTTGGTGCGACGCTATGAAATGCAGCTTACCGACATTGTTACCGACCTGCCTCCCGTTTACGAGCAGTTCTACGCCACAAGCGAAGCCGAGCGCACCTGCCCCGGCTGCGGCGAAGTGCATCCGGGGCGTGACTTCAAATCCTGGCATGCGACGCTTAATGCGTCCTTTCCCAACATATAAATAGAAGCATGGACAGAGCAATGATCGATATCCACTCTCATTTTTTTCCATTGATAAGCCAAGAGACTGCTCGGCGGATGGACAGCGAACAGGCGCCCTGGCTGCGCGTTGACGGTGACGGCGATGTCGGCCACATCATGCACGGCGACCAGCCGTTTCGGCCGGTTTACCGCGCATTGTGGGACGCCGATTTTCGCATCAAGGAACTTGACTCGCAGGGGGTCGATGTGCAGGTCACCTGCGCTACGCCCATTATGTTCGGTTACTCGTGGGAAGCATCCAAGGCGGCGGACTGGGCAAGGCAAATGAACGACGAGGCCATCGCCTTTTGCTCGAAGCATCCCACCAGGCTGAAGGCGCTTTCTCAAGTTCCCTTGCAAGACACCAAGCTGGCTTGCGAGGAGGCATCGCGAGCCCAGGCTGCCGGATGCATCGGCGTGCAGATTGGCAACCACGTGGGCGATAAAGACCTCGATCACCCCGATCTGGTCGATTTTCTGACCCATTGCGCCAACGAGTCCATACCGGTGTTTGTGCACCCGTGGGACATGATGGGCGGCGACGGGCGCATGAAGAAATGGATGCTGCCATGGCTGGTCGCCATGCCGGCTGAAACCCAACTGGGCATGTTGTCGCTTATTTTGTCGGGTGCGCTCGAGCGTATTCCCGAGAGCCTGAAGATGTGCTTCGCGCATGGGGGCGGAAGCTTCGCCTATACGCTGGGCCGTGTCGATAATGCCTGGAAGCATCGGGACATCGTCCGCCAGGATTGCCCGCGCCCGCCGTCGGAATATGCAAGCCGTCTGTATACCGACGCGGCCGTTTTCGATCACGACGCGCTGAATCTGTTGGTGAACACCATGGGCGAAGATCGGGTGATGATGGGTTCGGATTATCCCTATCCGCTCGGAGAACAGCCCATCGGGTCTCTGATCAACTCGGCGCCCTCGCTTAACCAAGACCAACGCCGTAAGTTGCTTGTCGGCAACGCGCAAACGTTTTTCAACTTGTCTTGAACTTCCGCAAACTTGCGCTCATGCTGGTAACTTTCATTCCGCAGCTGTCACTGTGGCTGCTGGCTCGCTAACCTATGTTCATAAAAGCAGCGCGGCCATGGTGCCGCCGATTTCTTTACATCGGGCCTGGTCTTCAGGCCCGATCTGCTTGGGGGCGGCTATGGCTTCGGGGCTTTGCGCATGGGTAAGCGTGATATGGGGCGGGGCAATGGCTTCGAGACGCCAGCCGGTGCAGATTTTTTGTGTTTGCCGCACGGCGCCTTGGCCGTCGGAGCCGGCGGCGATCAGCAGGGCATAGGGAAGGCCGTTAAGCCGGTCCAGCACGCCGTAATAGCAGCGATCGAAAAACTCCTTCATTTCGCCGCTGAGCGAAGCGAGGTTTTCGGGGGCGCAGAAGATGAAGCCGTCGGCGGCTAGTAAATCTTCGGCATGGGTGTTTTCGGCACGGGACAGCTTTGCCGCGAACCTTTCCGTAGCCTCCAGGGTTTGCGCGATTTCGAGCGCGCCATCATGGGCCGCCTCGGCCATTTGGCGCGCAGCGCCAGTGCGAGAGTGCCAGACAATAAGCAGCGTGGGGCGGTTTGTGTCCATGATTCCATATGGCGGGCTGAATGAAGAAACGGTAGTATAGATATCGCTCCCAGGCAATGGTGTGGCGCACGCTTGCTCGTGCCCGCCGTGCACGGTCGGGGTCGTAAACCTATTTAAGTCGTTAACCCTTATGTCCAGTACGCCTTCCACCCATGCCGATGCGCCTCCCTTTGATGCGGCCTGGTTCGAGCAGGTGACGGCCGGGCTGGATGATAAAGGGGTGGCGCTGCTGGATGAGGCCGTCAAGTGGGTCAGGCAGCCCTTGCGCGGCATTGAGGCCAGCACCGGCGAGCCGCTCGACTCTCATTGCGCCTCGGTGGCCGGTATTTTGGCCCGTATGCATACTGACGCCCAGACCAGGGCCAGCGCCTTGCTTGCCGTCTTGCCTGACGATGGCGAGTCGTCCGGCAAGCACAAAAGCCCCATGCTCAAGGCTTTCGGCCCCGAGATTTCGGCCCTGGTCCAGGGTACGCGCACACTTCTCAGGCTGGGCCGCATAGCCGGCCAGTCGCGTGACGAGTCCGCCGATAGGCAAGACCAGAAAGAAATGCAGCGCAAGATGCTGTTGGCCATGGCGGCCGACTTGCGCATCGTGCTGTTAAGGCTGGCCTCGCGCTTGCAGTCGCTGCGGTGGTATGCCGAGTCGCGAACGCCGTGTCCGGCCGAATTCGCCCGCGAAACCATGGAGCTTTATGCGCCCCTGGCCAACCGCCTGGGCATCTGGCAGCTAAAGTGGGAAATGGAAGACCTGTCTTTCCGCTTTTTGCAGCCCGACACGTACAAGGGCATTGCCCGGCAGCTTGAAGAGCGCCGGGCCGAGCGCCAGACCTTCATCACCGAGGTAGTGGAAGAGCTTCGGTCCATGCTGGCCGACGCAAACATCCAGGCGGCGGTCTCGGGCCGGCCAAAGCATATCTTCAGCATCTGGAACAAGATGCGAATCAAGAGCCTGCCCTTCGACAAACTGTACGATTTGCGGGCGCTGCGTGTCATCGTCGATGACGAAAGAGACTGCTATGCGGCGCTGGCGCTTGTGCACGCACGCTGGACACCTATCGCCGACGAGTTCGACGACTACATCTCGCGGCCTAAGCCCAATGGCTATCGCTCGCTGCACACCGTCGTGGCCGACGAGCGCGGGCGCACGTTCGAAATTCAAATCCGCACCCACGAAATGCACATGTTCGCCGAGTACGGCATGGCCGCGCACTGGCGCTATAAAGAGGCGGGCGCGCAGGGCGGCACGCAGCAGGCTTCCGGCGACTACGATCGCAAGATTTCCTGGATGCGGCAGTTGCTTTCCTGGGGCGGCGGCGACGGCTCCGAAGCGCCGCCGCCGGCCGATGAGCCGTCTATTTCCGAGCACTCGGATACCGTGGCCGAGCCTAGGCAGTCAGGCCGCATTGGGCCCGAGCGCATCTACGTCCTGACGCCGCAGGCTCGCGTCATTGAATTACCCGAGGGGGCCACGCCGGTTGATTTTGCCTATTACCTGCACACCGACCTGGGGCACCGTTGCCGCGGGGCCCGTGTCGACGGTCAGATGACGCCGCTTTTGACGCGATTGCAAACCGGCCAGACGGTCGAAATCATTGCAGCCAAATCCGGCGGGCCCTCGCGAGATTGGCTCAATCCCCAGCTTGGCTATCTGGCCAGCCCAAGGTCGCGGGCCAAGGTCAGGGCATGGTTCAATGCCATCGAGTTGCAAGAACGCATTTCCAACGGGCAGGCGCTGGTCGAGAAAGAGTTGCAGCGCCTGGGCAAGACGGCTGTCAATCTCGAGCATCTGGCCGAGCAATTGGGCTTCGCCCGCGCTGACGACCTGTACGTGGCGGTAGCCAAGGACGAGTTCAGCTTGCGCCAGATTGACCACGCCCTGAAGGCGCCCTTATCCGGCGCCGACGCCGAACAGAGGCAGGTGTTTGTCCCAAGCCAGGCCAGGGCGCCCGAAGCGGGCGGCAGCGGGGTCTTGGTGATGGGCGTCGATTCCTTGTTGACCCAACTGGCACGCTGCTGCCGGCCGGCTCCACCCGACCACATCGCCGGCTTCGTGACGCGAGGCCGTGGCGTGTCCGTTCATCGGCGTGATTGCCCGTCGTTTGCCACCCTGATGGCGCGCCAGCCCGAACGCATTATCGAAGTCGATTGGGGCGATACCGGCGAAACTGTCTACCCCGTCGATATCGGCATACATGCACCGCAAAGCGCCAATCTGCTGCGCGACCTTTCCGACGTATTCGGACGTCTCAGGCTCAATGTGGTCGGGGTCAACACGCATAGCCGTCGGTCGCTCGCGCATATGGTCTTTACGGTAGAGGTGCGCAACGGCGAGCAGACCAGCCGGGCTCTTGCCGCGCTCAATGAACTGCCGGGCGTCACGGCCATTCGTCAATAACCGGCTACGTTACGGCGCGACCGTCGCGGCGCTGGTAAAATCAGGGATTACGTATTGATTCGGCGTGCCCTGCGGCTGCCGTATAACTTAAGAGTCAATCATTGAAATCTTATAACCTGCCCGACGACCAAGGACATTTTGGCCGGTATGGCGGTTCGTTCGTGTCGGAAACCCTTGTCCATGCGCTGGACGAGTTGAAGCACGCCTACGAAAAATACCGCAACGATCCCGACTTCCAGAACGAGTTCGCCTACGAGTTGAAGCATTTCGTTGGGCGGCCCAGCCCGGTATATCACGCGAAGCGATGGTCCGAACGCCTTGGCGGCGCGCAAATCTGGTTCAAGCGCGAAGATCTCAATCACACGGGCGCCCACAAGATCAACAACTGCATTGGCCAGATTCTGTTGGCCCGGCGCATGGGCAAGCCCCGCATCATCGCAGAAACCGGCGCGGGCCAGCACGGCGTGGCCACGGCCACGGTGGCGGCGCGCTATGGGCTCGAGTGCGTCGTGTACATGGGCAGCGAAGATACCCGCCGTCAAGCGTCAAATGTCTATCGCATGAAACTGCTTGGCGCCAATGTGGTGCCTGTGGATTCGGGTTCGTGCACGCTCAAGGACGCGCTTAACGAGGCCATGCGCGATTGGGTGACCAACGTCGAAAATACCTTCTACATTATCGGCACGGTGGCCGGGCCGCATCCGTATCCGGCCATGGTGCGCGATTTCCAGACGGTCATCGGCAACGAGTGCCTCGAGCAGATGCCCGCCAGTGCCGGACGCCAGCCCGACTACGTCGTGGCCTCGGTGGGCGGCGGCTCAAACGCCATGGGTATATTCCACCCTTATATCGACCACGATGAAGTGCAACTGATCGGGGTCGAGGCGGCGGGCGAGGGCATCGACTCGGGTCGCCACGCGGCTTCGCTCAACGCCGGCGCAGTCGGTGTGCTGCACGGCAATCGCACCTATGTCATTCAGGACGAAAACGGCCAGGTCATCGAAACCCATTCGGTTTCAGCCGGCCTGGACTATCCGGGCGTCGGCCCGGAGCACGCCTGGCTAAAGGACAGCGGGCGCGCCCAGTATGTTGGCATTACCGACGACGAAGCCCTGCAGGCCTTCCACGACTGCTGCCGAACCGAAGGCATTATGCCGGCGCTCGAGTCTTCCCATGCCATCGCGCATGCCGTCCGGCTTGCGCCCACGTTGTCCAAGGACAAGATCATTTTGGTCAACCTGTCGGGCCGGGGTGACAAAGACATGCATACCGTTGCCGAACGCAGCGGTATTACGCTGTAGAACAACAAGGTGGCAATCCATGAATTCCCCGAATAATCGGTTGGCCGCGGCATTTGCCAAGACAGCCTCGCGCGCGGCGCTGATTCCCTATATTACGTCGGGCGAGCCTTCCATGAAGGCGACGCCGCCCCTTATGCACGCATTGGTCAAGGCGGGCGCCGACATCATCGAGCTGGGTGTGCCGTTTTCCGACCCCATGGCTGACGGCCCCGTTATTCAGCGGGCGGGCCAACGGGCCATTGAGCGCGGCGTGGGCCTGGCTCAGGTGCTCGAGATGGTCGCGCAGTTTCGTCAGCAAGACAACGCCACGCCAGTGGTTCTGATGGGCTATGCCAACCCTATTGAGCGCATGGGACAGCAAGTTTTCGTTGATGCGGCCGCACGGGCCGGTGTAGACGGTGTACTCGTGGTCGATTACCCGCCCGAAGAAACTGAATTCGCCGCCATGCTCAACGATGCCGGCCTGGCTCCCATCTTCCTGCTGGCGCCCACGTCCACCGAAGAGCGTATCAAGAAAGTAGGGCAGATCGCCCGCGGCTATGTGTATTATGTGTCATTGAAAGGCATTACCGGCGCCGGCACCTTGGACACCGCCGACGTTGAACGACGGCTTGAACTTATTCGCAAGCATGTTCACCTGCCGGTGGGCGTAGGCTTCGGCATCCGCGACGCCGAAAGCGCACAGCGCCTGGGAAGATTTTCAGATGCCGTCATCATAGGCAGCAAGCTGATCGAAACCATGGAGCAGGCGGCTGAGCAAGCGCGCGAGCAAGGCCTTATACAAGAAACCGACATCGACGCACACGTGATAAACGCCGCCGCCAACTGGCTGGCCGGCATACGCAAGGCGCTTGACTAAATGCCGTCCGCTTTGCGCATTGCGATAAGAAAATTCATCAGGGATACTCAATGAGCTGGATCGAGAAAATTCTGCCGCCCCGGATCAACCGCAACGACAGCGGTACACGCCGGGTGCCCGAGGGCTTGTGGGTCAAATGCCCCGGCTGTGAAACAGTGCTGTACAAAGAAGACCTTCAGGCAACACTTAACGTCTGCCCCAATTGCAGTCACCATATGCGCATCGGGGCGCGGGCTCGTATCGACGCCTTGCTCGACCTGGAAGGCCGCGTCGAGATCGGGCAAAACACCCGGCCTGTCGATCCTCTTAAATTCAAGGACACACGCAAATATCCCGAGCGCGTGGTCGAAGCCACCAAGCAGACTGGCGAGTCTGAAGCCATGGTTACCATGAGCGGCAGTATTCGGTCGCTTCCGGTCGTACTGTCGTGCTTCGAGTTCGCGTTCATGGGCGGCTCCATGGGGTCGGTGGTGGGCGAGCGCTTCGTGCGCGGTGTCCAGGAAGCCATCAAGAACCGCACCCCATTCATATGCGTGGCCGCCTCGGGTGGGGCGCGCATGCAGGAAAGCCTGTTCTCGCTGATGCAAATGGCCAAGACCAACGCTATGCTTACCCGGCTCTCCGACGCCGGCCTGCCTTTCATCAGTGTATTGACCGATCCCACCATGGGTGGCGTGTCCGCCAGCTTCGCTTTCCTGGGTGATGTGGTTATTGCCGAGCCCAAAGCCCTCATTGGCTTTGCCGGGCCGCGAGTCATCGAGCAGACCGTACGCGAAAAACTGCCGGAAGGCTTTCAGCGGGCAGAGTTCCTGCTCGACAAGGGAGCCATCGACATGGTGATCGATCGCCGCGAAATGCGGGACGAAATTGCACACCTGCTGGCTTTGCTGATGCGCCAGTCGGCGGACAGTATCGCCAAAGCCGAATAGCTCGCCTCAGGCGACAACCGGCACGGTTGTAATCGTGCAGGTGGTTGCACAGGCAGCAGCCAGAGCCTATGGGCCCAGGCGAAAAAAACCCCAAACAGAGGAAGCCCTGTTTGGGGTTTTTTAACGTTTGAAAACAGGGCGTTGCCGCGTTTTCAACAGGCGATATTGCTGCGTGGGTTAACCTGGCTGGTGTAACCCGGTTGTGGGTTCTTGCCAGCCAGGTGTGTGCCGGTCTTAATTGCGGGTCTCGACCTGCTGCAGCGGTTCGTCGGCCACCATGGGGGCGGCCTTGCGGGCGCGTCCCAGACGCTCAACAGGCTCCGGCGCAGGGGCGGGCGCATTTGAGCGGGTCTCGATCAGTTGCATCCCAGCGGCGCGAATGGCTTCGTCGAGGGAGCTTGCGCGAGGTGCGGCCGTGCCGTTGCCCTGTGACGTCTGGGTGACCGGGCCGCTGCTGTCCGCGCCATCTGCCGTGGCGCTGCCATTAACCTTGGCAGCATCAGGGCGGGCCGGGTCTTCTGTGCGCACTTCGGCGCCAGCCGCTTGTGCAATCGGTTCGGAAACAGCGACTACAGCACTTGGCGCGGCTACCGCAATAGCAGTCGTGGCGCCGGTTTCCACAGGCTCAACTGCTTCGTCCGGTGTGGCGGTTTCAGCTTGCCCTTCATCGATTATGATCGTTTCGACCTGGGCATGCACCGGTGCGTCGGCGCTGGCCGGCATCGTTTCTACCGCATCCGGCGTGTCGTCCGATGCCATGGTTTGGCCGGCGGTTTCGATCGACTCGTCGGGAGTCTGCTGAGCCGAAGCCGTTTCGACGGCCGTTGGGGCGGCAGCTTGAGCCGGAGCCGCTTCGACCTGCGCTGGCGAGATGTCTGCCGGCGCTAGCTCGGCAGCCGTGGCTGCTGGGTCAACGGGGGGCTGCTGGCCGGCAGCGGCGGCGTGCGCAGGAGCTGTGGACGACTGGGCAGGAGCTGCGCGGTCTGCTTCGGATTGGTCCGATTCGGGCTGCGGTACAGCAGAAGCAGCGGCAAGACCGGACTCTGTCTGCTGGGCATCAGATGCCTCGACCTGACCGTCGCCGGAGCGACGGCCTCGACGGCTGCGGCGACGGCGACGCTTGCGCTCGGGATCGCCTTGTTCGGCGTCGGCGCCCGGTACGGAAGCGGCTACAGTCGGTGTAGTGTCGTCGTCATGCGAAGGTTGCTGCGTGGCATCGGCAGGCTGGTCGCCGCTTGCCGCCGCGACGGTTGCCGCTGTGGTTTCGAGTGTTGTTTCGGTAGCGGTGTCGTCACGACGATTGCGTCCACGGCCACGGCGTCCGCGCCCGCTGCGGTTCGACGTGTTTTCGGTGTTGTCCGTGGTTTCGACGCCCGGTGCCGTCTGGATGTCCTGCTCGGCTACGGCCTTGTCGCCGCGATTGCCCGCGCCCCGCCGCTGGCCACGTGCCTGGCGTTGTTCGCCATCGGCTTCGGCGTTGCGGGCGGCGTCTGCGCGGCCTGCTTCGCTTCGGCCGCCACCGCCCCGGCGTGAGCGGGAGCGTTCGTCGTGGGTCCGTTCGCGGCGTTCGCCTGGACGGCCGCCTTTACGTCGGGTAGCTGAAGCCTGTTTTTCTTCCGACTGAGCCTTGGATTCGACCTGGGGCTGCGTGGAGGCGTTGGCGCCGGTCAGCCAAGCTATCACGCGAGAGAGCCAGCTTCGGCGTTGGGTTGTGATGGCGGCCGGCTGGACGGCGGGGGCCGAGGCGCCCGGGGCGGGCTGGGCAGGGGTTATGCCCTTGACCAGCGCCTCGGGGCGCGCCTTGGCCTCTTCGCCGTTCTGTGTCGTCCAGCTTAGTGACTCGTCGGGTGGGCTCTGTACCAGATCGAAGCTGGTTTCGCCGGCCTCGAGACGGGGGTCGTCGTGGCGCAGGCGTTCAATGTGATGATGCGGCGTCTCGAGGTTCTTGTTCGGTATGAGAACCAGGGAGACCTTGAGGCGGGATTCGATCTTGGTAATGTCGTTGCGCTTCTCGTTGAGCAGGAAGGTGGCCACGTCGACCGGCACCTGAGCATGCAGGGCTGCCGTGTTTTCCTTCATGGCTTCTTCTTGCAGCAAGCGCAGCACGTGCAGCGCGCTGGATTCAGCATCACGGATGACGCCGGTGCCGGTGCAACGCGGGCAGGTGATGTGCGAGCCTTCGTTCAGGGCGGGACGCAGGCGCTGACGCGAGAGCTCCATCAGGCCGAAGCGGGATATCTTGCCCATTTGCACCCGGGCGCGATCAAAACGCAGCGCATCCCGCAGACGGTGTTCGACGGCACGCTGGTTTTTGCCGTCTTCCATGTCGATGAAGTCGATGACGATCAGACCGCCCAGGTCGCGCAGGCGCAACTGGCGCGCGACTTCGTCGGCGGCTTCGAGGTTGGTGCGCAGGGCGGTTTCTTCGATGTCGGCGCCGCGAGTGGAGCGGGCGGAGTTGACGTCGATGGCCACCAGGGCTTCGGTATGATCGATAACGACCGAGCCGCCCGACGGCAACTGAATGGTGCGCGAATAGGCGGTTTCTATCTGGTGTTCGATCTGGAAGCGCGAGAACAGGGGAACGTCGTCGCGATACACTTTGACGCGCTGAACGTTGTCGGGCATTACCACGCTCATGAAGGCGGTGGCTTGCTCGGCGATTTCGTCGGTATCGATCAGGATCTCGCCGATTTCGGGCGAGAAATAGTCGCGGATGGCGCGGATGACCAGGCTGGATTCGAGATAGATGAGAATGGGCGCTGCGTTGTCGCGGGCCGCCGCATCAATGGCGTTCCAGAGCTGTTCCAGATAGGAAAGGTCCCACTGCAATTCTTCGACGCTGCGGCCGATGCCCGCGGTGCGGGCAATGATGCTCATGCCCTGGGGCGTATTGAGCTGATCCATGGCTTCGCGCAGCTCTTGGCGATCTTCACCCTCGACGCGGCGCGATACACCGCCGCCGCGGGGATTGTTGGGCATCAGCACCAGGTAGCGGCCCGCCAACGAAATAAAGGTGGTCAGGGCGGCGCCCTTGTTGCCGCGCTCTTCTTTTTCGACCTGGACAATAAGCTCTTGCCCTTCAGACAGAGCATCCTGGATACGCGCAGTGCGTACATCGACGCCTTCTTTGAAGTAGCTGCGGGCGATTTCCTTGAAAGGCAGGAAGCCATGGCGCTCTTCACCGTAGCTGACGAAGCAGGCTTCGAGACCAGGTTCGATGCGGGTGATGACCCCTTTATAGATATTGCCTTTGCGCTGTTCGCGCCCGGCGGATTCGATGTCGAGGTCGATGAGTTTCTGACCGTCGACAATGGCAACGCGTAATTCTTCTTGATGCGTTGCATTGAACAACATGCGTTTCATGAGTGTATTTCTCCGTAGTCATGGCGCGCCGGTTATCGGCGCACGACCGCGGGCCACTCGGTGTGCTGCGCAAAATCTTGCGGCTGGGGGCAGGGCTGGCTCGAACACTACAGCGCCTGCCGGTGTCGTTAGGCAGGCACGGCGTGCCAGCGGGCACGCTGTTCGGTCAGCAGGGAGGTCAGGATCACGATAGTGGTTGACGAAAAAAATTGCTGGAGAACGGCAGACGCACGGTTTGTAGGTGCGGCTGGTGCATAAAACGATGATCTTAGCTTGCAAGACTACAGCGCCGCACGCGGCAGGCGGAACCTGGAACTTCTGGCTGGCATCTTGCCCCGCCATTGTTGCAACAGGCATCGCCCCGGCGACCTTATGGCCCAGAGGTTGAAAACACAGGCAGTACAATGGGTTCTTGCAACCGACGGAGACGCATCCATTGCATCTCTACGTCAGGGGTGGTTTCAGCCTCTATAGGCTGCCCTGATTATATGCCGCTTTTCCATATATGCGCAAAACTGAATCCAGTACCCCTCCGGCGCCCAGCGTGCGGATGTTTGAAATCGATATAGACCAGGCAGGCCAGCGCCTGGACAACTTTTTGATACGCGTTTGCAAGGGCGTGCCAAAAAGCCATTTATACAAAGCAATACGCAGTGGGCAGGTGCGGATCAATAAAGGCCGCGTCACAGCCGACTATCGCTTGCAGCAGGGCGACATGCTGCGGGTGCCGCCTTTACGATTACCCGCGCCGGGCGAGGCGCGCCCGGTTCCCCCGGCGGCGTTCCCTGTGGTCTACGAAGACGACGCCATGCTTGTTGTGAATAAGCCGGCCGGTGTGGCGGTGCATGGCGGCAGCGGGGTGTCGTTCGGCGTCATCGAGCAGTTGCGGGCCGCGCGGCCCAATACCATGCTCGAGCTGGCCCATCGTCTCGACCGCGAAACCTCCGGCCTTTTGATGGTCGCCAAGAAAAGGTCATCCCTGATTGCATTGCATCAGATGTTGCGTGAGGGCGCAGGGCGCAAGCATTATCTTGCGCTGGTCAGGGGCGATTGGGTAAACGACCGGCAGCACCTTCGTGCTCCGCTGCTGAAATGGCTTACCGCTTCGGGCGAACGGCGGGTGAAGGTGGACCCTGCCGGCAAACCGGCGCACACTATCATCACTTTGCAAAAGCGGTTCGGCCAGTATTCCTTGCTGGACGCCGAGTTGCGCACCGGACGGACGCATCAGATACGGGTGCATTTGGCCGCCGCGGGGTATCCCATCATTGGAGACGACAAATACGGGCCGGACGAAGTGCGCGCTCACTTCGCCCGCATGGGATTGAATCGCATGTTCCTGCATGCCCATCACCTGGAAATCCCTCACCCTCTTACCGGCGGCACGCTCAGGCTGCACGCCGATCTGCCCGACGCGTGTCGGGGCATTCTTGCCTGTCTGGAGCAAACATGAAGAGTTATCGCGCCGTGGTCTTTGATTGGGATGGAACGGTCATGGATTCGACCCGTGCGATCGTGGCGTCGATACAAGGGGCGTGCGTCGACCTGAACTTGCCCGTACCCGATGATCGACAGGCTAGCTGGGTGATCGGCCTGTCACTTGAAAGCGCCTTGTATCACGTGGTGCCTACTCTCACCGCCGATAAGCTCGAAGATTTCCAGAACTGCTATCGCAACCATTACTTTAGTCAGGACGGCGATTTACCCTTGTTCGACGGCATGGCCGAGATGCTGGAATCCCTGCGTGTCCAGGGGGCCTTGCTGGGCGTTGCCACGGGCAAGAGCCGGGCGGGCCTTGACCGTGTCCTGACCCAAAGCGGCATGCACGGACACTTCGACATTACTCGTTGCGCCGACGAGACATTCGGCAAGCCCCATCCGGGCATGTTGCTGGAAATCCTCGACGAGTTGTACTTGGCGCCGCACGAGGTGCTGATGGTCGGCGATACCTGCCACGACATGCAGATGGCTCGAAACGCCGGCATTGACGGGCTTGCGGTTACCTACGGCGCTCAAGATGCCGAGGCGCTGAGCGCGGGCCAGCCGCTGGCCATGGTCGACAGCGTCGAGCAGATGCGCGCCTGGCTTAACGACCGTGTCGTGCCTTCCAGTTAGCGACACGCCCGGCCGATTCACCTTTATCAGGAGATCACCATGGCCAAAATACGTATTCCGCCGATTCCCTCTTCGCAGATCACGCCCGAAGATGTCTGGCGCGAACGACGGCAATGGTTATTGCGGGCGGGTGTGGCCACCGCCGGGTTGGGCCTGGCGGGGCTTGCGCCGGGCGGTAGCGCTGCCACCAGCATGCAGGCTGCAGATTCCGATAACGCCGATCTTTGGAAAGCAGCGCGCAATCCCGCCTACGATCTGGATGATCCGCTGACCCCGGAGCGCGACGTCTCCACCTACAACAATTATTACGAATTCGGCACGGGCAAAAGCGACCCGTCCCGCCATGGGGGCAACTTCAAGTCCCGACCCTGGACTGTGTCCGTCGAGGGCGAAGTGGCCAGGCCCCGCGAATTCGATCTGGACGACCTCCTGCGTTTGGCGCCCATGCAAGAGCGCGTCTATCGACTGCGTTGCGTGGAGGCCTGGTCGATGGTCATTCCTTGGCTGGGTTACCCGCTGGCAAGCCTGATCAAGGCGGTCGAGCCGACCTCCAACGCCAAATTCGTGGAATTCACCACGGCGATGCAGCCCGAAGCCATGCCGGGCCTGCGCAGCCGCATACTCGACTGGCCGTACAGGGAGGCTTTGCGGCTGGATGAGGCCGTGCACCCCTTGACCCTTCTGGTGTTCGGCGTTTATGGCAAGCCCTTGCCCACTGCCAATGGTGCGCCCCTACGGGTCGCCATCCCCTGGAAGTACGGATTCAAGTCAGGCAAGTCCATTGTCCGCATCCGTTTCACCCGCGAACAGCCTGTGACGAGCTGGGTCAGGGTGGCTCCGCAGGAATATGGCTTCTATGCCAATGTCAACCCGGACGTACCGCATCCTCGCTGGAGCCAGGCGACCGAAAGGCGTATTGGCGCGGGAGTTTTCGCTTCGCGCGACAAGACGCTGTTGTTCAATGGCTACGCCGAGCAGGTTGCTTCCCTATATCAGGGCATGGATCTGCGACACAGCTATTGAAACCGGTCAGGCAACTGTGGCGGAGGCTTTAATGAGCGACTGGGCAGGCAGGCTATGAAGCGCGACGAACCGGTGGACAAGACGGCAGGCCGACGCAGGGGCGCCGGCAAAAACGCCGGCTCAGAGCCGCATGGCGGCATTGCCACGCGCTGGACCGCGCGCCAGGTGGGGCGGTTCAAGCCTTTGCTGTTCTTGGCCGGGCTGTTTCCCATGATTCGCTGGATATGGCTGGGCCTGAACGATGGGCTAAGCGCCAATCCGCCCGAATTTCTGATTCGTTCCTCGGGAGTCTGGGCCCTTGTGGCCCTTTGCCTTACTTTGGCGGTCAGCCCCTTGCGACACTACCTGGGCCAGCCAGCGCTGCTTCGGTGCCGTCGCATGCTTGGCCTGTTCGCTTTTTTCTATACCGTCTTGCACGTGCTGGCATGGGCATGGTGGGAAATGGGGTGGTCGGCGCCGGCCATGTGGGACGACTTCATGCAGCGCCCCTTTATTGCAATAGGGGTGGTGGCGGTGGCGCCCATGGCGGCCTTGGCATGGACGTCGACACGGGGGTGGATGAGCCGTCTTGGCGCCAACTGGCATGCGCTGCACAGAACCATCTACGCTATTGCCATATTGTCGGTCTGGCATTTCTGGCTGGTGCGTGCAGGCAAGAACGACTTTGGCGAAGTTTATGTATACGCGGCTGTGGTGGCGGTATTGCTGCTGCTGCGGTTAATGCCGCGCGTCAGTCGGGCGCCTTAGGGCGCATGGCCTGTTGTTTAAGGAAGGCTTCGGAGTATGCCCAATGTTTCAGCGTCCGGGTTGCCGTCGTAAAGCCGGGGCCGATAACGCATCTGGAACGCCCTGATCACGTTTCGGGTCGCTTTATCCAGCTTGCCATGGCGGGGAGCCTCGTAGCCCACACGATCAAGCTCTCTTTGTATCCAGGCCGTATCCGGCAGGCCCTTGCGTTCGAATTCGCGGCGATACCCGGCGGCTTTGTCTTCATCGTACCAGCGAGCCAGACCGGCGGCGGCCAGGCGTTTCCATGGGAAAAGCGGGCCCGGATCGACCTTGCGCTGTGGCGCGATGTCGCTGTGTCCGACGATGTTATGAGCCTTGATCTGATGGCGCTGCACGATGCCTGTCATCAGCAGGATCAAAGTCTCGATCTGCGCTTCTGGATACGGCGCCCATTCTGTGCCCGCTCCGCCCGGATTCACGATCTCTATGCCGATCGAAGCGGCGTTTATTCCGGCGCTGCCGTACCACTGGCTGACGCCCGCGTGCCAGGCCCGCCGGGATTCGTCCACAAGCTGGTAGACATGGGGCTCCGGCTCGTCGGTAATGAGGTAGTGGCTGCTGACATTGCGGCGAGACAGAAGCTCTAGCGAGCGCTCGTTCGATGCCGACGTGTAGTGCAGCACGATAAGTTCGACCCGGCTGTTCTGGCTTTGGGCCTGAACGCTGCGGTCTATTTTAAGCGCCGGTGGTTCGTGGGGAGCTCCGGCGCAGGCTGCCAGCAGGGCCGGCAGGAAAAAGCCGCAAAGCCGCCTGGCGGTGCGCAGGGGGCGTCCGGCAAGCAAGTAGCGGGTGAAATGACCAAGCGTGAAGCTTTCCATTGTGCTTGCGGCCGGCGGGTCAACCGGCCAGAAACAGAAATATGGCCGGCTTTTTGTTCAGCTCCGGCGCCGGCAGGGTTTTCCAGTGTTCGATCGTGTGGGTACGTATCCATTCCTCGCTGGTTGTGAGCGAGCGAGCCACACAAAGCCGGGTCCGACCACTAAGCGACTGAAGCAGGGCCTTGAACATCGCATCGTTGCGGTAGGGCGTTTCGATGAGTAATTGGCTCTGGCTGTGCTTGCGCGACTCGGCTTCCCACTGTTTTAGCGTCTTGCTGCGCGCGGCGGCGTCGACTGGCGCGTAGCCGTGAAAAGTAAACCGCTGGCCATCCAGGCCGCTGGCCATCAGCGCCAGCAAAATCGACGAGGGGCCGACCCAAGGCGCAACTTGTATACCCATTTCATGGGCCAGGGCCACGACCTTGGCGCCAGGGTCGGCCACAGCGGGGCAGCCGGCTTCGGAGACCAGGCCGATCTCTGCGCCGCGGGCGACATCGGCCAGCCATGTACGGATTTCCTGTGCGTCGGTCTTGGGCCCGAGGGTATGGATGGTAATTTCCTGTAGCGGCGCGACGGCACCAATCAGCTTCAAGAAAGCCCGGGCCGTCTTGGCGTTTTCAGCGATGTAGGTCGTGAGCCGGCCGGCAAGCTCCTGCACGGCGGGTGGCAGCCAGGCGGCAACGGGCGCATCGCCCAGGCCCACGGGAATGAGATGCAATGTTCCGTTGGTTTTCATGTGCCGTGTGTAATGGGATCAATACCAAAAGAGCGTAACATGCGGCTAAGGGCAATAAGAGGCAGCCCTATGATGGCGGTGGGGTCGTCGCTGTGTACGGCACGCATCAGTGCTATGCCCAGGCCCTCGGCCTTGGCGCTGCCGGCGGTGTCGAAGGGTTTTTCGCGGTGCAGATACACATCGATCTGCGCATCCGATAAGACAAGAAACTCGCAGCGCGTGATGATGTCTTCAACTTCATGGCGGTTTCCGTCGTGCACGCACAAGGCGCTGTGAAACTCCACGGTGCGCCCGCTAAGCATCCGCAACTGCTCGCGGGCCCGCTCGAGGCTGCCTGGCTTGCCGATGGGTTCGCCGTCAAAGGTGGCCACTTGATCCGAGCCGATTACCACGGCGCCGGGGTGCTGCGCGCAAACCGCCTCTGCCTTGGCGCGCGAAAGCCGCATGGACAGTTCAGCGGGCGTCTCGCCGGATAGTGGCGTTTCGTCCACGTCGGGCGAGACGGTTTCAAATGAGATGTTCAGCCGCGAAAGCATTTCGTGGCGGTAACGTGAGCTGGATGCGAGAATGAGGCGCATGGTGTCGTGATTTGACGGCAATTGGTTTGACTGGAAGAGCTGGAAAGCGTTATTATCTAATGTTTTCTTAGCGTTGGTTTTTTAGCCCACTTACTTTCTTGGTGTGTTTTTTAGTGCGATTTTTTGCCCGGCGCGCTCTTTTACTCTATATAGCGAAGCTTGCGGGAAACGGAGTAGCGATCGCAGAAAAACGCAGTAGAAAAGCAAGTGCAGGGCAAAGCTATGCGCTTGAATTGAAAGAGTAACAGGAACGGACGTGTATCCAGAAAAATCGGCGAACCGTAAAATCGGGAAGCCGAAATTGCGGGAAACCGACAAAACTGGAAACCGAGAACGTGGGTAACAGGAACAAAAGGTAAAGAGGCAATCATGAGCCGCGAAGTTGTCGACCTTTTTGCGCTTGCCGCCCCTGAAGGTTCAGGCCGCAACCCGACGCAGCCCAGGCAGGTGTCGGGCCGGCGTGCTCTTTCCGGGTTTTCGCGCCTGATCGAGGGTTTGCCGCCGCAAGCGGATTCCCAAGTGCAGTGGTCCTTGCAGGGCGAGGGCACAACTGCCGGAAGGCGGTTCATCGAAGTACGTGCGCACGCCGAGGTTACGCTGGAGTGCCAGCGCTGTTTGCAGCCCTTTGTGTTGCCATTGCGGGTCGAGAACCGTCTCGAGGTCGTGCGGAGCCCCACCGAGCTCGAAGACGACGACGAGACCGAGCGTATTGTCGGCTCGCCTAAGTTTGACGTGCTGGAACTCATCGAAGACGAGCTTATCCTGAGCCTGCCTTCGGTGCCCAAGCACGATGTTTGTACTTCTTTGCCTGGCGGGCCGGAGCCTGCCGATCAGCCGGACGAAGAAGCAGCGCGCCCATCGCCGTTCGCGGCGCTGGAAAAGCTCAAGAAAGACCAGAATTGATTTAATTTTATTTTTTGCGGGAAACACGCCAGTAGTGGCGCCCCGTCTTAGGAGTCACCATGGCTGTTCAGCAAAACAAGAAAAGTCCGTCCAAGCGCGGCATGCATCGTTCGCACGATTCCCTGGGCACGCCTCCCACGGCGATCGAGCCCACCACGGGTGAGCTCCACCTGCGCCACCATATCAGCCCCAACGGCTTCTATCGTGGCCGCAAAGTGCTGAAAACCAAAAACGACGAATAATCCACGCAGTTCGTGCGATCTTTCGCTAGCTTGCGCGCTTAATGTCGACAGCTCCGATACGTATCGCCATCGATTGCATGGGGGGAGACGTCGGTTTGCCGGTAACGGTAGCCGCCGCGTACCAGGTGGCCCAACGCCATCCGGATACCCGATTCCTGCTTACAGGCGATACGGCGGCCATTCAGTCTCAGCTCTCAGGGCTGGGCTGTACGCGTAACGATTGGTTCGAACTGCTGCCCGCGTCCGAGGTCGTCACCATGGACGACACGGTCGAGGTGGCGCTGCGTCGTAAAAAAGATTCGTCCATGCGGGTGGCCGTGCAGTCCGTCAAGGAAGGCAGGGCGGATGCCTGCGTTTCGGCCGGCAATACGGGCGCCTGGATGGCGATATCGCGCTACGTGCTCAAGACACTGGACGGCATCGATCGTCCGGCCATCGCCACGTCCATCCCTAACCAAAAGGGTGGGGCGACGACCATGCTCGACCTGGGCGCCAATGTCGATTGCACGGCCGAGCATCTGCTGCAATTCGCCATTATGGGCACTGCCCTTGTCACCGCGCTGTATGGCCGCGAGCGGCCCACGGTTGGCCTGCTCAATATCGGTGAAGAAGTCATCAAGGGCAATGAGGTTGTCAAGCAGGCAGCCGAATTGTTGCGCGGCAGCGGGCTTAATTTTTACGGCAACGTCGAGGGCGACGACATATGCAAGGGCACCGTGGATGTTATCGTGTGCGACGGCTTTGTCGGCAATGTCGTGCTCAAGTCCATTGAGGGCCTGGCGCGCATGGTCAGCCAGATGATGCATGCCGAGTTCAAGCGCGACATGTTGTCGATGGCCTCCGGCCTGATCGCCAAGCCGGTTCTTAACCGCTTTCGAGACAAGGTGGACAACCGCCGCTACAATGGCGCCGCCTTGCTGGGCTTGCGTGGTATCGTCATCAAAAGCCATGGGTCGGCCGATGCCTATGCATTCAGCAACGCACTGCTTCGCGCGCGCGAAGCAGTGCACAACGGATTGCTCGCCGGCACCACTGCCACGGTAGATCATCTTCGCCAAAGCTTGCAGGCTGCTGCCGACCAGGCGGCGAAGAACCCCCACGAACTTTCGGGCCCGGGTCAGCCGGGCGCTTGATGGAATCGAATATGGCTTACTCAAGGATCATTGGATCGGGCGCCTGCCTGCCGCCCCGCGCTGTCTCGAACGACGAGCTGGCCGCCGAGCTGGCGCAGCGTAACGTCGAGACCTCGGATCAATGGATCGTCGAGCGCACCGGCATCCGCCAGCGCCACATCGCCGAAGCCGGCACGACTTCCAGCAAGCTCGCCACCGAAGCGGCACGCGCCGCTCTGGAAGACGCCGGTCTGGCGCCGCAAGACGTTGATCTCATCATTGTGGCCACCTCCACTCCGGACTACATCTTTCCCAGTACGGCCTGCTTGGTTCAGGCCAACCTCGATATCAAGGGTTGCCCTGCGTTTGACGTGCAGGCGGTCTGCAGCGGTTTTGTTTACGCCGTTACCACAGCCGACGCCTTCATCCGTTCCGGCCAGGCCCGCAATGCTCTGGTCATCGGCGCCGAAGTGTTCTCGTCGATTCTCGACTGGAATGACCGGCGCACCTGTGTATTGTTCGGCGATGGTGCGGGCGCCGTGGTGCTGCAAAAGTCCGAGCAGCCCGGCATTATCGGCGCCAAGCTGCATGCCGATGGCAGCCATATGGGAATTCTGTCCGCCGCCGGCAATGTGGTGGGCGGACAGGTTGTCGGCGACCCTTTCCTTCGCATGGATGGGCAGGCGGTGTTCAAGCTGGCTGTCAATTCGCTTTACCAGTCGGCGCTGGATGTCTGTGAAAAGGCCGGTGTGTCTCTGGACGATATCGACTGGATGGTGCCTCATCAGGCCAATGTGCGGATACTTAATTTCCTGGGTCGAAAGCTGGGTATCGCACCCGAAAAAGTTATTATTACACTGGATAAACACGCCAACACCTCGGCGGCCAGCGTGCCGCTGGCCCTTGATGTCGCACGTCGCGACGGCCGGATCAAAGAGGGAGATCTGGTCCTGATGCAAGGCGTCGGCGGCGGTTTTACCTGGGGCTCGGTACTGGCCAGAATGTAAACACAGCAGTAGATAAAAACCATGAAGATTGCATTTGTTTTCCCGGGGCAGGGGTCCCAGGCGGTCGGCATGCTCGATGCCTGGGCGCAAGATGCCACCGTATCCGGCACGCTGGAGCAGGCCGGCAAGGCGTTGGGGCAGGATTTGTCGTCCCTTATCAGCGGGGGCCCTGCCGAAGAACTCAACCTCACCACCAATACGCAGCCGGTTATGCTGGCATCGGCTGTGGCCATGTATCGAGCCTGGATAGCCGCCGGTGGCATGACGCCCCATTGGGTCGCGGGCCATAGCCTGGGCGAATACTCCGCCCTGACCGCCGCCGGCTCGCTGGAACTGGCTGATGCCGTCAAGCTGGTTCGCATCCGGGCAGATGCCATGCAACAGGCCGTGCCTGTCGGGCAGGGCGGCATGGCTGCCGTGCTGGGGCTGGATGACGACGCCGTGCGTCAAGTATGCGCCGACGCCGCCCAGGGCGAGATAGTCGAGGCCGTCAACTACAACGCGCCCGCCCAGGTCGTCATCGCGGGCCACAAGGCCGCCGTCGAGCGCGCTTGCGAGCTTGCCAAGCAGGCCGGCGCCAAGCGCGCCCTGGTGCTGCCGGTTTCCGCGCCGTTTCATTCCAGCTTGCTCAAGCCGGCCGCAGACAAACTGGCCGAAGCGTTGGCAGGCATCGAGCTCAATCCGCCTGCCGTGCCCCTGGTCAACAACGTCGATGTGGCCAGCACCAATAATGCCGCATCCATCAAAGACGCATTGGTGCGCCAGGCCTGGAATCCGGTACGCTGGGTCGAAACCATACAATTCATGAAGTCGCAGGGCGTCACGCATGTAGTCGAGTGCGGGCCCGGCAAGGTCTTGAGCGGTCTGCTCAAACGCATCGACCGTGACCTGGTCGGCCTGTCGATCAGCGATCCCGAGTCGCTGCGTTCAACTTTGGAAACTTTGAAGGGGTAGGCTCGTGCAACAAGAACTCAGCGGCAAGACCGCATTGGTCACCGGCGCGACGCGCGGCATTGGCAAGGCGATCGCCCTCGAGCTGGCCGAGCGGGGCGCCCAGGTTATCGGAACCGCCACATCCGCGGCGGGCGCCGAAACCATTTCCGATATGCTGTCTGCATCCGGCGGACGCGGTGTGGTGCTCGACGTAAACGACGCGCCTGCCTGCGAGGCGCTGGTGGCCGAGCTGGCTGCCGATGGCGGTCCGCACATTCTGGTCAACAACGCTGGCATCACGCGCGATACGCTGGCCATGCGCATGAAGGACGACGACTGGACCGCCGTGCTGGACACCAATCTCAGCGCCGTGTTTCGCCTCTCTCGTGCCGTGCTCAAGACCATGATGAAGGCCCGCGCCGGACGCATCATCAACATCACGTCCATCGTCGGGTCCAGCGGCAATCCGGGGCAGGCGAACTATGCCGCCGCGAAGGCGGGCGTCGCCGGCATGACGCGCGCCTTGGCACGCGAGCTGGGCAGCCGCAACATTACGGTCAATTGTGTGTCGCCGGGTTTCATCGAAACCGATATGACACGTGCCCTGAACGAGACCCAGACCGCCGCTTTGCTGACTCAAATACCCTTGGGTCGCCTGGGCGCGGCCGCCGATATCGCCAATGCGGTGGCCTTCCTGGCCAGCCCTCAGGCGGGCTACATCACGGGCACTACCTTGCACGTCAACGGCGGTATGTACATGTAATCAGACGAACAGGGTAAAATCTGTTCATTTCACAGGTGTTTCCGATGCGGCCCGCCCAAGCGGTGCAAGTTACACAAATATTGGAAATGCCATTTTTTTGTCATGGCCGGCGCCCATTAACCGAGACGTTTGGCTATAATTCGCGGGATTTTTTCCCAATTGGAGATCTGCATGGAAAGCATCGAACAGCGCGTCAAGAAGATCGTCGCTGAACAACTTGGCGTCAACGAAGCCGAGATCAAGAACGAATCTTCATTCCTTGACGACCTCGGTGCCGATTCGCTCGACATGGTCGAGCTCGTGATGGCACTCGAAGACGAATTCGAAACCGAAATCCCCGACGAGGAAGCAGAGAAGATCACGACGGTTCAGCAAGCCATGGACTATATCAACTCGCACAGCAAGCAGTAATTCAATCATCAGTTGTGGCCGCGGCGTGTTGCGCCGGGCCAAAGGGCGGTTCCTAGAAAACAGGCCTGTGGCGTCCGGTCTTCCGATCCGGCGTCGTTGCCACGTTTGCCTCGAACCGCTCTTTCAATTTTAGGGAGTCATCCGTGAAACGACGTGTCGTCATTACCGGCCTTGGTATTGTCTCGCCTGTGGGCAACAGTATCGAAAGCGCTTGGGACAATATCGTCAACGGGCGTTCGGGCATTGGGCGCATTACGCGCTTCGATCCCTCGGCTTTCAACGCGCAGATAGCGGGTGAAGTCAAAGATTTCGACGTTACGCATTACATGGCCGCCAAAGAAGCCAAGCAGATGGATACCTTCATCCATTACGGCGTGGCTGCCGGAGCGCAAGCCTGGAAAGATTCCGGCCTCGAAATCACCGAGGAGAACGCTGATCGTATTGGGGTTATTGTGGGTTCGGGCATAGGCGGGCTGCCGCGCATCGAAGAAACCCAAATCGACTACCTCGAACGTGGCCCGCGCCGCATTTCGCCGTTCTTCGTGCCCGCCTCGCTCATCAATCTCGTCTCGGGGCAATTGTCCATCATGCTGGGCCTCAAGGGGCCAAGCTACGCCGTCGTGTCGGCCTGCACGACGGGGCTGCATTCCATCGGCGATGCGGCGCGGCTCATCAAGTACGGTGATGCCGACGTGATGGTGGCCGGAGGCACGGAATCTACTGTGTCCCCCTTGGGCATCGGCGGCTTCGCCGCGATGCGGGCGCTGTCCACACGCAACGACGACCCCACCACCGCCTCGCGTCCCTGGGACGTCGACCGTGACGGCTTCGTGCTGGGCGAGGGCGCCGGCGCGCTGGTCCTCGAAGAATACGAGCACGCACGCAAGCGCGGCGCCAGAATCTATGGCGAGTTCGTAGGCTACGGCATGAGCTCCGATGCTCATCACATTACGTCGCCCGACCGACAGGGCCCCTGCCGCGGCATGATCAACGCGCTGCGCGACGGCCAGATCAACCCCGAAGAGATCAGCTACGTCAATGCCCACGGCACATCCACGCCATTGGGCGACAAAAACGAAACCGAAGCGCTCAAGCTCGCTTTCGGCGATCACGCTCGCAAGCTGGTTGTCAATTCCACCAAGTCCATGACCGGCCACTTGCTGGGCGCGGCCGGTGGTATCGAAGCGGTGTTTACAACCCTGGCCGTGTATCGGCAGGTTTCGCCGCCCACCATCAACATCTTCAATCAGGACCCCGAGTGCGATCTCGACTACTGCGCCAATCAGGCGCGTGATCTCAAGATCGACCTTGCCCTGTCCAACTCGTTCGGATTCGGCGGCACCAACGGGTCCATGATCGTCAAGCGGGTCTAGGTCTGTCCCCCCGGTCGACACATCGATTCGCTTGGCCTGTTCGACAGGCCTTATGGGTGCGCTGGTTCGCCGGCGCCCTGGGCCTGGCGGCGCTGGCTTGCCTGTATGTCGCCGTGTCCTGGTGGGCGGCCCTTGCTGCCTCATTGCTGGCCGGGCTTGTGGCGAAGCGGCGTTTCAAGGCCGGTTCCAAGGGGCTGCTGTACTCCACCGGCTGGGATGGCGGCTGGGGGCTCGAGCGGGACGGGGCGCAGCAAATCCTGGTTCTCGAACACGTATGGCACGGTCCTGTCTGGACCACCTTGAGGTTTTTCGAGGCTGTATCGGGCGAACCCCTGTATTTGACCGTTTGGCGCCGCGAGGTATCATCAAACGATTGGCGGCTCCTGCGTCAGCTCGCATCGCGTGGCGCCAGGCCGCTGAGTCCCAGCACGGAGGCCCAATGAGCGAACGCGATGTCGATGCCGAGTTGGTCGCTCGCGTGCAGCAAGGCGATAAAAGGGCCTTTGACCTGCTGGTGCTTAAATACCAGCGCAAGATCATGCGCTTGCTGTCGCGCATGCTGCGCGACCCCGGCGACGTCGAAGACGTCGCCCAAGAGGCTTTCATCAAGGCATACCGGGCGTTGCCGCAATTTCGAGGCGATAGCGCCTTTTACACCTGGTTGTATCGTATCGCGATCAACACTGCGCGCAATTGGCAGGCGGCCAGCGCAAGGCGGCCCAGCGCTTCAAATGTAATAGAGACCGAAGACGGTGAAACTTTTAGTCAAATCGACAACCTAACCGATATCAGCACGCCGGAGTCGCTGATGGCCAGCAGACAGATCGTCGAAACGGTCAATACTGCCATCGGCGCGTTGCCGGAAGAGCTGCGCACCGCGATTATTCTGCGTGAGATCGAGGGCATGAGCTACGAGGACATCGCTCAAACCATGCAGTGTCCCATAGGCACGGTCCGTTCACGTATCTTTCGCGCCCGGGAAGCCATCGCGGCGCAGTTGCGTCCTGTTTTGGACTCCGACTCAGAAAGTCGGTGGTAAGGAGTATTCAAATGCAAGGTGTCAAACTTGATGCCCAGACTGATTCATGGGACCGCACCGTATCCGAATGGATGGACGGCGACGGCGAAATTCGTTCCGATGATCTCGATTCACCATACGGTCGCCAGGTGTGGGATACCTACCACCTGATCGGTGACGTCTTGCGCAGCGAAGATCTCGCCATCAAGCCTT
Source organism: Pusillimonas sp. (assembly GCF_044464525.1). Lineage (NCBI taxonomy): Bacteria > Pseudomonadati > Pseudomonadota > Betaproteobacteria > Burkholderiales > Alcaligenaceae > Pusillimonas > Pusillimonas sp. The sequence continues at coordinate 31,320 of NZ_JBIQLE010000009.1, read as the reverse complement.
CCGATCTGTTCTATGCTCGAGTGTCAAAGGCCATCGACGCCGAGCCCGCCATTGTTGCGCCGCAACGTAGAGGCTACTCCGCAGCCCGTCTTGGGCTCTCCGGAGTGGCCGTGGCCGCGGCGGTTGCGTCGGTGATCTGGGTCGCGTTGCCTTATTTTTCTAGTCAAGCCCCCGAAAGCACACCCGTGCTGGCCGCAGCCGACGAGGGTCAGGTCAACGATTACATCCAGGCGCATCGCCAGTTCGCCGGAGCCAACCCCATCCGGCAGGTGTCGTTCGACAGCGGAGCCTCCCGTTGATGGCCTGCAGGGTACCGCTGCTGTCTCGAGGTGGCAGGCATGTCGCGCGCGATCGAGCACTGATCGGCCTGGGCCTGGCATTCCTATGGCTGGCGAGTGTCGCATCGGCCCCCGCACGGGGCGCCGAGCCGCTCGCCGACCAGGTTACGTTATTTCTTCAGCAAACCCAGCAGGCCGCCCGCAATTCAGATTACTCCGGCGTGTTCACTTACCAGCAGGGCGCCAGCATGCAGTCGTCGCGCATCGTGCATGTGGTCGACGGCACAGGCGAGCGCGAGCGTCTGGTCATTCTTGACGGCGAACCGCGGGAATTCATCCGGCACAACGATACGGTGCAATGCCTGGTGCCGGCCAAACAGCTCGTTCTGGTCGAGAAGCACCGCATGGACCGCTTCCCAGGCGTGCTGCTCGGAGAAGGTCATGACCTGGACTCTCACTATGTTCTGCGGCTGGGCGAAACCCGCGAGCGAGTCGCCGGTTACGAGTGCATGCCGGCCGAGATTCAACCGCGCGACGGCCTGCGCTACGGCTATCGCTTCTGCGTCGAACCTGAAAGCAAGCTGTTGATCCAGGCCCAGACCATCGACAGTCAGGGTGAAGTCGTAAACCAGATCGCCTTCACGTCGTTGCAGCAGGGCGCTGCGGTGCAGGCCAACGAACTCGAAACCTCGTGGGATCTTCGCAACTGGCGCAAGATCGAATTCTCCACCAAGGCCATTGACGTTGCCGAACTGGGTTGGCGGGTCGTGTTGCCGCCTGGTTTTGAACACACCACACAAATCTCGCGCCCCATGAAATCCGGCAAGCCTGTCATCCAGATGGTGCTTTCCGACGGGCTCGCAGCCATATCGGTGTTTATTGAACAGTTTCAGCCGTCCATGGATTCGCGGCTGTTGCCTAAAGGCCCGGCGCGTAATGGCGCCATGAATATCTATGGTGCGCGCATCGGCGACCATTGGTTGACGGCGATCGGCGAAGTTCCCGTCGGCACCTTGCATCAGCTGATCGAGCACATCGAATACGTGCCGCCCGCCGGTGTCCAGCCATAGATTCAGATTTTAAGTACGAGGAGTCAAACAAGATGCGTACAGCATGCATTTCCATGTATCAAGCCAGGCGTTTCCTGCACTTGGCGGCCATCGCTGTCCTGATGGCCTGTGCCTCCATGGTCTCGAACGCCCAGACCCAGGTTCCGGTTCTGTCCGTGCCTGATTTCACCGAAATCGTCGCCAAGTCTGAAGGTTCTGTGGTCAATATACGCACCACCGAAGCCGTCCCGGTGCGCCGTTCACCTCTCGGACCAGGAGGCAACGATCCCTATGAAATGTTCCGCTGGTTCTTCGGCCCCGACTTCATGCCCCCTGGCATGCAGCCGTCGCCCCGGCGCAATACGCCTCCCACAGACCAGGAAGAGCGCATTGTGCCGCGCGGGGTAGGGTCGGGTTTCATCATTTCGGCCGATGGCTACATTCTTACGAACAACCACGTGGTCGAAGGCGCCAATGGAATCTTCGTCACCATGACCGACGGCAAAGAGCATACCGCCGAGATCATCGGCACCGATCCGCGCACCGACATCGCCCTTATCAAGATCGACGTCAAGGGATTGCAGCCGCTGCCCATCGGCGACTCCAAGGCGCTGAAAAAGGGTCAATGGGTGCTTGCCATCGGTTCGCCCTTCGGGCTGGATTCGACGGTAACCTCCGGAATCATCAGCGCCATCAATCGCGATACCGGCGACTACCTGCCCTTCATCCAGACTGATGTTGCTGTCAATCCGGGCAACTCGGGCGGACCGCTTATCAACCTGGCGGGTGAAGTGGTCGGCATCAACTCGCAAATCATCTCTCAAAGCGGGGGCTTCATGGGTATATCTCTGGCCATTCCCATTGACGAAGTGATGCGGGTGGTAGAGCAGCTCAAGGAGCATGGCAAGGTTACGCGCGGCCGCATCGGCGTGCAGATCGGCCAGGTTTCGCCAGACGTGGCCAAGGCGATCGGCCTGGGCGACGCGCGCGGCGCCATGGTCAGCAATGTCGACCCGGACGGTCCGGCGGCCGACGCCGGTGTGCGATCGGGCGATGTCATCACCAAGTTCGATGGCAAGGATATCAAGCACTGGACCGATCTGCCCCGCATCGTCGGCGAAACCAAACCCGACACCCGAACCAACCTCGAGGTCTGGCGCAAAGGCAAGTCGCAGACCCTGAAGGTCAAGGTGGGCGAAATGCCCTCGGCCACTGAAACCGCGAGCACTCCATCCCCCAGTGCGCCTGAAGCCACGGCCGATGCCCTTGGCCTGATCGTGGCCGAGGTTCCCGAAGCCCTTCGCAACAGGGCCGACATAAAAGGCGGGGTGCAGGTGTCACAAGTGCAAGGCCCGGGCGCAGCGGCAGGCATTGTGCCCGGCGATATCATTCTTACCGTCAACAACGAGGACATCTCCAGCGTTTCGCAGTTTGCCAAGGTTGTCAAAGGCCTGGACAAGGACAAGGCTGCCGCTGTTCTCGTGTGGCGCGACGGACAGACCCAATGGGTGCCCGTCACGCCCGCAAAATAAAAAGGGCGCACAGGCAACGCGGGCTGACGCTCGCTTGCCGCCTCCCGGGGGCGTATTTTCCCCTCGGGAGGGCCCGGCGGAAAGAACAGCCCCCACGCAACGTGAGCAAACGCCCGCTTGCTGCCTCCTGTGGGCGGATATTTTTCCGTTGGGAAGGTCCGGCGGGAAAAAGCGTGCCTAAAACGGCTAAAATGCAGGAATAGCAAGAGGGGCGCCCGATGCGCTCCTCTTTTTTACGTATCGCCGCGTTGGCGCTTCCTTTTCACAATCGCTCCGTTCCGGAGTTGCTTTCGCAGGTTTATGGATCACATCCGCAATTTTTCCATCATTGCCCATATAGATCACGGCAAGTCGACGTTAGCCGACAGGCTGATCCATCGCTGTGGAGGCCTCGCCGACCGAGAAATGTCGATGCAGGTGCTTGATTCCATGGATATCGAGCGCGAAAGGGGGATCACCATCAAGGCCCAGACCGCCTCGCTCAACTACAAGGCGCGCGACGGAAAGGTATACGCCCTGAACCTCATCGATACGCCCGGCCACGTCGACTTTTCGTACGAAGTCAGCCGCTCTTTGTCGGCTTGCGAGGGCGCCCTGCTGGTCGTGGATGCTTCCCAGGGGGTCGAGGCTCAGACTGTCGCCAATTGCTATACCGCCATCGAGCTTGGCGTCGAAGTACTGCCGGTGCTCAACAAGATGGACCTGGCTTCCGCCGACCCCGACGCCGCAAGCCAAGAGATTGAAGACGTTATCGGCATCGATGCCTCTGAGGCGATTCCCGCCAGTGCCAAAACCGGCATGGGCGTGGATGACATCCTCGAGGCCATCGTGGCCAAGGTGCCGGCCCCTGTGGGCGATCCCGGTAAACCCTTGCAGGCGCTTATCATTGATTCTTGGTTCGACAACTACGTCGGCGTCATCATGCTGGTGCGCATCGTCAACGGTGTGCTCAATGTCAAGGATAAAGTGCTGCTCATGGCCAGCGGGGCCACGCATCCCTGCGACCAGCTTGGCGTGTTCACGCCCAAGTCCGAACCCCGAAAAAAGCTTTCCGCGGGCGAGGTGGGCTTCGTTATTACGGGCATCAAGGAACTGGAGCACGCCAAGGTCGGTGACACCCTCACCTTGGCGGGCAAGCCGGCTGATAAGGCGCTGCCCGGCTTCAAAGAGGTCAAGCCGCAGGTGTTCGCCGGGGTCTATCCCGTCGAAAGCAGCGAATATGATCAATTGCGCGATTCGCTCGAAAAACTCAAGCTCAACGATTCGTCCCTGATGTTCGAGCCCGAAGTTTCGCAGGCCTTGGGTTTCGGCTTCCGTTGCGGTTTCCTGGGGCTGCTGCACATGGAAATCGTGCAGGAACGCCTCGAGCGTGAATTCGACATGGACATCATCACCACTGCGCCGTCGGTGGTCTACGAGGTCGAACTGCGCGATGGTTCCGTGGTCATGATAGAAAGCCCCTCGCGCATGCCCGAAATTGGCCAGATCGAAGAGATTCGCGAGCCCATGGTCACACTTACCTTGTTCATGCCGCAAGAATACGTCGGCCCGGTAATGACGCTGACCCTGGCCAAGCGTGGCGTGCAAAAGAACATGAGCTATCACGGCAGGCAGGTTCACCTGGTCTACGAGATACCCCTGGCCGAAATCGTGCTCGATTTCTTCGACCGGCTCAAATCCGTGTCGCGCGGCTACGCATCCATGGATTACGAGTTCAAGCAGTACGAGCCTTCCGATGTAGTCAAGGTAGACGTCCTCATCAACGGCGACCGGGTCGATGCGCTATCCATGATGGTCCATCGCAGCAATGCTCGATATCGTGGCCGCGAGGTGGTCAGCAAGATGCGCAGCCTGATTCCTCGCCAGATGTTCGACATTGCCATCCAGGCCGCAATCGGCGCCGACATCATCGCCCGCGAGAGTATCAAGGCGCTGCGCAAAAACGTCTTGGCCAAATGCTATGGCGGGGATATTTCCCGCAAGAAGAAGCTGCTCGAGAAACAGAAAGCGGGCAAGAAGCGTATGAAGCAGGTTGGCAACGTCGAGATACCGCAAGAGGCTTTCCTGGCCATTTTGCAGGTCGAAGACAAATAAAAGAAATAATAGGATTAGCTTGGCATGAGCTGGGATTTCGCACTAATACTTTTTGTGCTGTTGGTCATAACCGGGGCGGTTTGGGCGCTTGATTTCTTCTTTCTGCGCTCCAGACGCCTGGGCCGCGCCCAGGCGCAGATGGCGGTATTTGATGCCAACCCGACAGGGGTGGGCACGCTCGAGGCCGCCAAGCTGCGCCAGGAAGCCTACGACGATGCCCACCGTGTGCCATGGTGGATCGAATACTGCGTCAGCTTTTTTCCGGTCATTCTGTTCGTATTCGTGTTGCGGTCTTTTGTGGTCGAGCCGTTCCGCATCCCGTCGGGCTCCATGCTGCCCACTTTGCAAAACGGCGACCTGATCCTGGTGAACAAGTTTCAGTACGGCATACGCCTGCCCGTCATTGATAAGAAGATCATCGACGTGGGCGAGCCGGCGCGCGGCGATGTCATGGTGTTTCGCTACCCTGTCGATACCGACATCGATTACGTCAAGCGGGTGGTGGGCCTGCCGGGCGACGAAGTGGTCTATCAGGACAAGAATCTGTTTATCAACGGGCAGCCTGTCGCCCAGGCCCGGGCAGGAGACTATTTCGAGCCTGATCGTTCGGTCTATGTGGGGCGCTATACTGAAGACTTGGGCGCCACCGAGCATTACCTGCTGCTCAACAGGCATGCGCCGCAAGATTACATGCCTATCACTGATTTTCCGTATCGAAACCACTGCGAGTATTTTCACAACGGCATACGCTGCAAAGTGCCCGAGGGCCACTACTTCATGATGGGCGACAACCGCGATAACAGCCTCGACAGCCGTTATTGGGGTTTCGTGCCCGAAGAGAACATTGTCGGAAGGGCCTTCCTTATCTGGATGAACTTCAGCGAACCCAGTCGAATCGGTGGATTCAAGTAATGGCTAGCACGGCTACCCTCGAAACAGCTCTTGATTATCAGTTCCAGGATGCTTCTTTGCTTGAGCAGGCCCTGACGCACCGCAGTCATGGCGCCCGCCACAACGAAAGGCTCGAGTTCCTGGGTGATTCGGTGCTTAATTTCGTGGTTGCCGCCATGTTGTACAAGCGCTTTGCCAAAATCGACGAGGGCGATCTTTCGCGCTTGCGCGCCAACCTGGTCAAGCAGTCTTCGCTGGCCGAAATCGCTCAGAAGCTTTCCTTGTCCCAGTACTTGCGCCTGGGTGAGGGCGAGCTCAAAAGCGGGGGCTTTCGTCGGCCATCCATCCTGGCCGATACGCTTGAAGCCATATTCGGCGCGATCTTTCTCGATACCGGCTTTGATGCGGCCCAGCAAACCATCGCTAAACTTTATATGCCCATCATTCAGGGTGTCGATCCCAAGACATTGGGTAAAGACCCCAAGACCCTGCTGCAAGAGCTTCTGCAGGGGCGCAAGCTTGATCTTCCCGCTTACAACGTCGTTGCCACGCATGGCGCCGCCCACAGCCAGATGTTCGATGTAGAGTGCTCTATTCCCGCACTCGATATCAAGGTGCTGGCAGCCGGCTCCAGCCGCCGTGCGGCCGAGCAGCTTGCCGCCACCCAAGCCATTGCCGCCGCCCAGGCGCTGGGTCTGGGCAAGGCTTCCGGCAGGGGCAAGGCGCGCAAGTCTGCGCAGTTGTCGTTGCCGGTGGCGGTTTCCCAGGAAAACAAATGAGCAACACTCCATTCCGATGCGGGTTTGTTGCAGTGGTCGGCCGTCCCAACGTGGGCAAATCGACGCTGGCCAACGCACTGATCGGCAGCAAGATTTCCATCGTGTCGCGCAAGGCGCAGACAACGCGACATCGTATTCACGGCATTCTGACTCGCGAGAACGAGCAGTTCGTGTTCGTGGATACTCCCGGGTTCCAGACTCGCCATGGCGGCGCCATGAATCGCATGATGAACCGGGTGGTAACCCAGGCTCTTTCCGAGGTCGACGTCGTGCTGCACGTGGTCGAGGCGGGCAAGTGGTCAGCCGGCGACCAGCAGTTGCTGCCGCTGTTGCCCAATCAGGGCCATACCATTCTGGTCGTCAACAAGGTCGATACCCTCAAAGACAAGAACGCCATGTTTCCGTATGTCAGCAAGATCATGGCCTTGCACCCCTATTCGGCCGTTGTGCCAGTCAGTGCCGCACGCGGCGTACAGCTCGAGAACCTGCTGGCTGAAATTGCTGCCCGCCTGCCAGAGGGCGAGCCCATGTTCGAGGCCGACTCCCTCACCGACCGTCCGGTACGCTTCATCGCCGCGGAGCTATTGCGCGAGAAGATTTTCCGTCTCGTCGGCGACGAGCTTCCTTATGGCTGCACCGTCGTCATTGAACAGTGGGAAGAAGTCGAAGAGGGCGCACGTATCGCAGCCTGCATTCTCATCGAGCGCGAAAGCCACCGTCCCATTCTGCTTGGCGCAGGGGGTGGGCACATGAAGCGCATCGCCTCCGAGGCTCGGCAGGATATCCAGGCGCTGCTCGAAAAACCTGTGCACCTTGAGGTCTACATCAAGGTACGCAAGGGCTGGTCCGACCGCGACGCCAGCCTGCGTGAACTGGGATATGAGTAGTGTGCCGTCTAGCCGGCAAGGCGGCCGCCGCAGTAGCCGCATCCAGGACGCGGCAGGGTATATGCTGCACGCCACCGATTGGAAGGAAACTTCCTTAATCGTCCAGACCTTCACGCGTGATCACGGTAATGTGGCGTTGGTGGCAAAGGGCGCCAAAAGGCCTTATTCGGTTCTGCGGCCCGTGTTGGCGGCCTTCCAGCCCCTAATGCTGACATGGAGCGGCAACGGCGACGTCAAGACCCTGGTGCGTGCCGAGAGTGGCGGTGTACGACCCCTGGGCGGAAAGGCTCTGATGTCGGCCTGGTACATGAACGAGCTGCTGCTGCGCCTTTTGGCTCGGGAAGACCCCCATCCCACCTTGTTCGACGCCTATGACGCAGCCCTTGAACAGTTGGCAAGCGGGTCGCGCGCCGCAGGGGCCTTGCGCCGCTTCGAATGGACACTGCTTCACGAGTCGGGCTACGGCTTGGACGAAGCTCCCCCCGATTTCGATGACCCGGGCATCGAGCCCGCCTTGCGGGTATCGCTGCGCCAGCGCCTGGATGAGCTATTGACGCGCCCCTTGCAAACCCGCCGGGTCCTTATGGCGCTACAGCGAATTTGAAAGCGTGTGCGTGTGGCACGCGTAAAATTACAGCGACGCCCTGGCCCGCAAGCTGTTTCGTTTTCCTCTTTTCAGGGCGGCCCTCAATGCTTCATGCTGCAACTTGGCGTCTGGAAGACGCAAAAGTTGAATGAATATGGTTTCAGGCACGACTCGAAGTTCTGTTCCCGACATTGTCGTATTGGATACTTGCGTTCTCATTTCCAATGTGCTGCGCCGCTTGTTGCTGTGTCTGGCCGATCACGCTTGTTTCCGGCCCGCCTGGAGCGAGATTATCGGTGACGAATGGCGCCGCAACGTGGCGCGTGTCTGGGAGGTCGATTTCGAGGCTGTAGTCGCCGAGTGGGATGCGTTGCAGGCGCTGTATCCAGAGGCCGATCAGGGAGATATCGCGCCATTCAAGCAGGGTCTCGTATATAGCGACCCCAAGGATTGGCACGTAATCGCAGCCGCCCGTGCCGCTCTGGCCAAACAGCCTTCCGCGAATGTGGCTGTCGTTACCCGCAACCTGCGGGATTTTCGCCGTGCTGAGTTGCGCCGCCTGGACATAGGCTTGATGGACCCCGACCAGCTCCTGGTGCACTGCTGGCAGAGCCATCGCGAGCCTTTATTGTCCGCGCTTGAGTCCGTTCCGCAAGACTTGGCCGCAAGCGGCCGCCCCCGGGAGGCTCTGGATATTATCCTGAAGCGGGAGAGATTGTTTCGCTTGAACAAACTGTATGCGCCCGGTGCTTGAGACTGAACTGATACGTAGCCGGCAGCAGGCCGAGGGTGTGGCCGAGATCATGGGCGAGTCGCCCGCCGTGGTTATGCGCTGAAATGGCGCGGTAGGTTTGGCCGCGTAATGTGCTCTTAGCTGACTATCTTCCAGGTTTTAGTTGCTCTGCGCGTTATTAGTTTGAGTTCATAACACGCCGCCGGTGGGCGGTCTTGGTTTATTGGTCGGAGCTTTGCGGTCTGGCTCCGCCAGACTACCCGCGTTTGGCGCATTTGCGCGGGCGGTGAAAAAACTCAACCTCGTCGCTGCGCTCCTCGGGATTCGACAGCTTTCACCGACACCTCCCCGCGCAAATACGCCAAATGCGGCGCAAGCAACGCCCAATAAACCAAGACCGCCCACCGACGGCTCATCGTGGAGGCGCTTGTCCCGCTCACTTGGCGCGTCGCATGGAGGTTTATCTGGAATATTGTTCGCACCTCGTAACTTGTATAGTTTGTAGGCGTCTTTGGTGCGTTACTAAAGACGCTGGGGTGGAGGAGCTGTAATCGGGGCTCGGTAATTCGACACGTCGGCAATCCAGCAATTTGCCTTTTCGGCCGTTCGATAATCGGTAACACGCAGGGTCTGGGGCGGGGCAAGGGTTGGCGGGCCTTTCAGCGTGCGCCGAGTTTTTTCGTCTTGGGCGGGATGAAGGCGCCCGCTTGTCCGAATCCCGAGGAGCGTAGCGACGAGGTTGAGTTCGGACGCCGCCCGCTCAAGGCGAGAAAACTCGGGAAGTTCCGCGTAGCGGAACCGCTCGCTGCGGCCCGCCAACCCTTGCCCCGCCCCAGACCCGGCACAAGTACTCCATCCGACCAGTAAGCTTCGTCAGGTCAGATCCATCCGACCAGTAAGCTTCGTCAGGTCAGATCCATCCGACCAGTAAGCTCCGTCAGGTCAGATCCATCCGATCAGAAAAGAGCCAACCGAACGGAAAAGCCCATCCGATCAGAAACATCGTATTCTGGGAATCGCAAAGCGCCCACCAAAAAAAAGGGCCGGATAACCCGGCCCAATTCATGCAGAAATGCTTTGTGGCTTAATCGCGGTCGCCGCCAAAAATACCCAACAGCATCAGCAAATTAGCGAAAATGTTGTAAAGATCAAGATAAATGGCCAGCGTCGCCGAAATATAGTTCGTTTCGCCACCGTTGATCACTCGCTGCAAATCGACCAACAAAAAGGCCGAGAAAATACCAATAGCCAGCACCGATACGGTTAGCACCAGCGCAGGCAACTGCAGGAAAATATTCGCTACCGCCGCGACGATAAGAATGATCACCCCGGTGAACAAGAACTTCTGCCAGTGCGAAAAATCACGCTTGGTGGTGCTGGCAACGCTGGCCATCGTGCCCAGCACCAGCGCAGTGCCGCCAAAGGCCAGCATGATCAGCTGTGAACCGTTCGAGAACCCAAGTACATGGCCCACCAGGCGCGACAACATGATGCCCATGAAGAAGGTGAACGCCAGCAGCAGCGCCACGCCCAGCGAACTGTTCTTGTTGCGCTCGACCAGAAACATGAGACCAAAAGCGCCAACCAGGAACACCATGATGCTCATTCCGGGGCTTGCCGCCATCACGGCATTGAGGCCCGTGTTCAGGCCTACAAAAGCGCCCAGCACCGTAGGTATCAGCGACAGCGCAAGCAGCCAATACGTATTACGCAAGACCCGATTGCGCACAACCTCGCCCTGAGCGGCGTAGTCTTGGCGGGACAAAGTGTTTTGTCGTGGATCGTTCATGAAGAATCCTTGTGTCTGAAAGCAAAAATGCAATGCAGCCAGTATGTTGGCAGAAGTAGCGGCCCACGGCCACTGCTATTTAAGGAGATTAACTTACAAAATGCTGAATAATCAAGCGTTGCGTGATAGATCGTGGGCATGCAGATCGTATCCGTCGCTTTTATATTGGCGCCAGCGCTGACGAGCAGCCTGCACCGAAGCCTCGTCACGAGAAACTATCTCGAGTATGCGTTCGTAACGATCCGCCGCCGGCGGGCATTGTTCGTCAAGATTGACAAGCCACGGCGCCGGATCGGAGCCGGGCGGCTCGATGGCCTTGTCTGTCAGCAGGATGGGCGTTTGCGCGGCCAGAGGGTCGTCGGCCGCCACATGAGGCACGAACGCCGTCGCCTCGAAGCCCCAAAGCATGAGGTCGAAACGCTCAAGCAAGGTGGCATCGGCACAATACACGACCAAGCGCCGGCCTTTGTCATAGTGTTTGCGCACCACATCGCAGGCCATGCGCAGCCGGTCTGGCGCACCGAAGGCGAAGTCGACGCGCGCCGTCATTGCATGGTGCGCGCAGCGCGTGTGCCGTTAAGCGTTGCGGCCGGCGGAACCATGGGCTACGCCTGATCCTGCAGGAACTGCACCAGCAGCGGCACCGGACGACCCGAGGCGCCTTTGTCTTTGCCGCTGCGCCAAGCCGTTCCGGCAATGTCAAGGTGGGCCCAACGGTACTTGCCTGTAAAGCGGGACAGGAAGCAGGCTGCCGTGACCGAGCCGGCCGGCGGGCCGCCGATGTTGGCGATGTCGGCGAAGTTGGATCGAAGCTGCTCTTGGTAGGCTTCTTCGAGGGGCATGCGCCACGCGGGGTCATTGGCCGTGCGACCCGCCTTGACAAGGCCTTCCGCCAGCTCGTCGTCTTGCGAGAAAAGCCCGGTGTTGACGTGCCCCAGGGCCACCACGCAGGCGCCGGTAAGCGTGGCGATGTCTATGACAGCTGCGGGCTTGAAGCGCTCGGCGTAAGTGAGGGCGTCGCAAAGCACCAGGCGGCCTTCAGCATCGGTGTTGAGAATTTCGATGGTTTGCCCCGACATGCTCGTGACCACGTCGCCGGGTTTATTGGCTTGCCCGCTGGGCAGGTTTTCGCAGGCGGGAATGAGAGCGACCACGGGTTGCTCGATGTTGAGCTCGGCAACGGCCCGCATCGTGCCCAAGACACTGGCGGCCCCGCACATGTCGTACTTCATTTCGTCCATGTTGGCGGCGGGCTTGAGCGAGATGCCGCCCGCGTCGAAGGTGATGCCTTTGCCGACCAGCACGATGGGCGCCTTGGCGTTTTTGCCGCTTGGCGAGCCGGACGGCGTGTACTTGAGTTCGATGAAGGCCGGCGGCTGGGTTGAGCCCTTGGCCACCGACAGAAAGGAGCCCATCTTGAGAGCTTCGATCTGCTTGGTGTTGAGCACCCGCGCAGACAAGGTCTTGAATTCGCGGGCAAGCTGCTTGGCTGTGGCGCCCAAATAGGTGGGCGTGCAGACATTGCCCGGCAGATCGCCCAGCTTGCGGGCAAGCTGCATTCCGTTGGCGATGGCCCAACCGGCCACTAAACCTTGTTGGGCCTGCGGAGCTTGGCCGCGCCCGACGCTGACGGTAATTTTTTTAAGCTTGGGTTGTTCGTTGCGGTCGCGCTTGCCGACCGTGGCGTCATAGCGGTATACGGCCTGCCCGGCGGCGATGGCGCAAGCCTGAGCGCGGCTGCGTAATGTAGAGTTCGGGCACTCGATGGACGCCAGAGTGGAGACGCCTTCAGTAAGGCGGGCTTGCGCGCAGTATTTGGCGAAAGTTAATTCGGCGCCGGCGTGGGCTTTGGCGTTATAGCTTTCTTGTTTGCCCAGACCGATTAAAATGACTCGGGCAGCGGAAACACCCGGAAGTTGGCGTAGCACCAGATGCGTATTGGGCTTGGCTGAAAACTCAGATTTGAGTACTTCGCGGATGGCGCCGCCACTGGCGTTGTCTATGATGTCGGCGGCAGAGCCGAGCACGCCGTCGGCAAAGACGCCGACTGCCAGCGCCGCCGTTTTGATTTGGTGCAAAGAGGCCGAGGTCTGTGTGCTAAATTCCATACGAGTTTTCCTATGGTGTCTTGCAGATGCTGTTGAGTAAACTATCGATTATCCAGCATATTGTCTCATGTCACTATTCAAGCGTTCCGTTGTCTCCGAAATCATGAGCCATGCCGGCGTGGTGTTTTCCACCTTGCTGGTCGTATGGCTTAGTGTATTGCTGGTTCGTTTGCTGGGCGAGGCGGCCAATGGAACCATCGGCGGAGACGTCGTGCTGGGGCTTGCCACATTCTCCAGCATTACCGCATTGCCGGTGATTCTCGCCGTATCGCTGTTCATTGCCGTGCTTACCACCGTTACACGCAACTTTCGCGAATCCGAGATGGTGGTTTGGTTTGCCAGCGGCTTGTCGCTCAAAGACTGGATCCGGCCTGTTCTGCGTTGCGCCGTGCCGGTGGCGCTGCTTATCGCGTTTCTTACCCTGTTTGCATCGCCCTGGGCCTATCGGCAGATTGCAGAGTATCGCCAGCGCTATGAGCAAAGGTCTGATCTTTCCAAGGTAACGGTGGGGCAGTTCATTGAAACCCAGGATGGCGCACGGGTCTTCTTTGCTGAAGAGCCCGTATCGCCTCAAGACGAGTTGGGTCGGGTGGTGGCGCGCGTTATCGACTCCGAATGGCTTAGCGTGGTGGCGGCCGAAAGCGCTCGTGTCGAAACCCAAGAAAACGGTGACCGTTTCCTTGTGCTTAATGAGGGGCATCGTTACGACCTGCGGCAAGATTCATCCGAATTCAGGCTGTTTGATTTCGATAAGTATGGCTTCCGGCTTGAAAGCAGCGCCGATGCGGCCTCGCCGCAGGCCATGCGCGAACTGGTCGAGCGCCAGATCAAGGCCAGGCCTACCGAGCAGTTGTTCCTCGACAGCAACGACACAGCCCGTTCGCAGATTATGTGGCGGCTTGCCCTGCCTTTGGCGGCGCTCAATCTGGCCTTGTTGGCTTTGCCGCTCGGGTCAGTCAACCCGCGCCTGGGCCGGTCGGGAGACTTGCTTATTGCAGGCCTTGTGGGCCTGTTGTATATGAACCTCATCAATCTTTCGCGCGGATGGATAGGCAGCGGGCAACTTAGTTTTGGGCTTGGCGTGTGGTTGGTGCACGGGGTGTTTGCAGGCCTTATGGCCTTTATGTTGTGGCGCAAGTTGCGTATAAAAGCACCCAGGCAGACGCCGTCTCAACCGGTCTGAGGCCAGGCGGCTAAATTACATATTCTTGATGGCTGCAAACAGGGCGGCGGCCGAAACAGGGCTTCAAGCGGCTGGCAAGAGGCGCTCTCCGAGCATATATGTTTATACATAAAAATAATTTGGAATTGCTTTTATATTACTTATAATGGATAGGTTCCAACCGGCCTATCTAACCATGAATCTCCAACAATTCCGTTTTGTCCGTGAAACCATTCGGCGCAATTTCAACCTTACCGAAGCGGCGCGTGCATTGTTCACGTCGCAGCCCGGGGTTTCGAAATCCATTATCGAGTTCGAGGACGAGCTCGGAATCAAGATCTTCGAGCGCCATGGCAAGCGGATCAAGGGGTTGACCAAACCCGGCGCCGTCGTGGCGCAGGTAATCGATCGCATCATGCGCGAAGTCGATAACCTGAAAAAGGTCAGCGAGGAGTTCGCACATCGCGATGAGGGCGGGGTGGTTATCGGGTGCACGCATGCTCAGGCACGATACATATTGCCTAAAGTCATCCCCGCTTTTCGCGAGCGCTTTCCCAAGGTGCGCGTTTCGCTCGCCGAGGGCAACCCTCCAACGCTTGCGAAGATGGTGCTGCATGAACAGGCGGACATTGCCATTGCGACCGAATCGTTGTCGCGTACCGCCGGCCTTGCCACCTTGCCCGTGTATTCATGGGAGCACGTCATCGTCATCAGGCCGGACCATCCGTTAGCCGAGCTAACCTCGAGCCAGGCCAAGACTATTTCGCTGGCGCAGCTTGCCGAATATCCCATCATCACTTACGACCGCCAGTTCTCCGGGCGCTGCACCATCGACGAGGTGTTCGCCTCGGCGCACATCACGCCTGACATCGTTCTAGAGGCCATCGATGCCGATATCATTAAAACTTATGTCGACGTAGGCCTGGGCGTTGGAATCATTGCGGGCATGGCTTTTGACCCTCGACGAGACAAGGGCATGGTCGGCATCCCCGCCGGTCATCTATTTGGCACCCACACCACTCGGGTCGCCGTGAAGTCCGGCGTCTTCCTGCGCGATTACGTGTACGTGTTGCTAGAGATGCTTTCATCCGAATTGACCCGCGAGGTCGTGCAGGAAGCCGTCGATGCGGAACCCTTGCGCCAGGTCGTTAACGGCTAGGGCGCCCAAGGCGGCCGCTTTCTCCACATTGGGCTGCGGTTGGCAAGTATTGTGCGCAGCCTTCTCGACCGCTCTGACATGACGGCTTGCATGGGGCGGCATTGCTGCGGCCGGGGCGGCCGACACATCCGATTATGAAACACGAATCGTAAAAACGTTATCAAAAATAAGAATGATTCTTATTGACGAATAAGATAAGAATGATTATCGTTACGAAGACGTTGGTTCTTTGGAGACTCTTCATGACGGAATTAGTTAGGGCGGTAGTGGTCGGAGCGGATCGGCTGGGAAATATCCCCGACTTGCTCAAAGTGCACAACATCGCCATCAGGCACCATATCAGCGGACGCGACCCCGCGCACCAGAAGAAAACGCTTCAACTGCCTTCCGGCACAGACCTTTTAATACTACTCACCGATTTTTTGGGGCACAACGTGATGAAAACCTTTCGCGCGGCGGCCCAGCGCTCGGGGGTCAAGGTATTGGTGTGCCGGCGTTCGGTATGTTGCATGAAGCGAGCGTTGACGCAAAGCGGTTATTGCGAGGCATGTCCGACGCAGGCAGAGAAGCAGTCGGCCGGCAAGAAAGGGCTGAAGTTCGCAGCCTGAGGCGGGTTTGAAATTTATTTGCAGTTTATAGCGCGCGTACGTTGGCGCGCGCTATTTTTTGAGGCGTGCATGCCTTGCTGAACGGCTGGGTAGCTAGTTGCCGCGCGATGCGGCCGCTACGAGCCGGCGTGCGCCGTTGTAGCGCTTTCGCCAGTACGAGACGTTCATGTCTTCGATGCGAACCACGGCGCCTGTGCGGGGCGCATGCACGAACTTGTGATTGCCCAAATAGATGCCCACATGCGAGAAGCGTGCGCCGCGGGTGTTGAAAAACACCAGGTCGCCTCGCTTGAGTTCGGAACGCTTGACTGATTTGCCTTGGCGCGCGATGTCTGCCGACCGCCGTGGCAGTTTCAACCCCAGGGACTTTTCGGCGGCGTAGCCGACCAGCCCGCTGCAATCAAAGCCCGTGTTCGGCGTTTCGCCGCCATATTTGTATTTGGTGCCTAACAGGCCCAGAGCCGTGCCGACCAATGTTTGCGTGCGGGGTTCGGAGTAGGCGCGGCTTGCACCAGCCCGATTGAAGTCTGAGCTTGCCAGATAGGCGCCGAGCGGATCGGATTTTGTCTTGGAAAGATAGCTGTCGCGGACTATGAGGTGATGGGAGTCGTTACCGGCTTGTTGCTCCGAGCCAGGATTACCAGCGCAGCCTACGAGCGCCAGGGTCGAGGCTACCAGCAGGGCTTTGCCTGCGCGCCATAGACTTCGAGGTGAGAGCGTCGGAATCAATGGAGTGGAATGGAGCGACATGTGCAATGGTGTTTATAGGACGACAGCACGCGTTTGGCTTCATAGGCGCTTGGCCCAGCCAGCCGTGGCGGCGACAATCAAATAAGCGTATGCGCTTGAAAATTAAGCGCTTGGATAAAAAAACTGCCCCGAGTTTAACGAAACTTGGATGTTGGGTAAAGCGTAGTTACAAAGTAGCAGGCGGCAAAAGGTTTATGGCATCATGGCGGGCGCAGGCACGTCGCTGGCATGTGCTCGTTGTCGTGAAAGGAACCTAAAGAGGCCGCCATGGACACCGTGAAGAAGAGTTTGTCGTTCGATCATGCCCCTTCGGCAGGCACGCAAGCCGCTGTGCTTCTGCCATGAGCAGGCCGTCTCAAGCGGGTTCTGAACCGCGCGCCGCGGCGGATGCTGACGCCGCCGACGCAGTCCCGCCGGGAGGCGGGGGCTTGTTTCGCAACGCGCTCAAACCCGGCGTGGGGCGTCGCGAAGTCTGGGCCTGGGCAATGTACGACTTTGCCAATTCCGGTTATACCACCGTCGTCATCACGACGGTGTTCAGCACGTACTTCGTCGGTGTGGTGGCGCAAGGCCGAAGTTGGGGAACGCTGGCATTCACCATGGCGTTGTCACTGTCCTATCTGGCCATCATGCTGACCATGCCGGCGCTGGGCGCGCGTGCCGACGCCCGGGCGGGCAAGCGGCGGCTTTTGTTCACCAGTACCGTAGGGTGTGTGGCCGCTACCGCGTTGCTTGCATTGGTCGGACCCAACGACATTGCCCTGGCCCTGGTGCTATTGGCGTTGTCCAATTATTGCTATTGCGTCGGCGAATCCGTGGTGGCCGCGTTCTTGCCAGAGATGGCGCAGCCCAACGCCTTGGGCCGGGTGTCCGGCTGGGGTTGGGGTTTTGGCTATTTTGGCGGCATGCTCACGCTTGGCCTGTCGCTGGCACTGGTGGGGTGGGCCTCGGCCCGGGGTGCGGAAGCGCACCAGTATGTGCCCTATGTGATGCTGCTGACCGCCCTGGTATTTGCGATCGCCGCCGTGCCTTCTTTTCTTTTCCTGCGTGAACGCAGCGCGCCCAGCAACCGGCCGGCGCTGGGCTGGCTAAAAAGGTTGGCTACCGCCTGGCGCGAAACCGGCGAGCATTTTGTCGACTTTCGCCTGTTGCTGATATGCGGAGCCTTCTATCATGCGGGCATCTCCGTGGTGGTAACCCTGGCTGCCGTCTATGCAAACCAGGCCATGGGTTTCACCATGGCTCAGACAATGGTGCTGGTATTTACCGTCAACATCGCCGCGGCGGCCGGGGCGCTGTCTTTTGGACACTTTCAAGATAAGGTGGGGCACAAACGAGCGTTGACGATTACCTTGTATGGCTGGATCGTCATGGTGCTGGTCGCCTATTCGGCGGTGCAGGTGTGGGTGTTCTGGATCGCCGCCACACTGGCCGGGCTGTGCATGGGCACCAGCCAGAGCGCCGGCAGGGCCATGGTGGGCGGGCTTGCGCCCGCGCGGCGTCTGGCCGAATTCTATTCTTTATGGACGTTTGCGACGCAGCTTGCAGCGGTGGTGGGCCCGCTGTGCTACGGCGTCGTCACTTGGGTAACCGATGGCAATCACCGGCTGGCGCTATTGCTTACCGGCCTGTTCTTTGTCGGCGGCTTGATGGTGCTTAGCCGTATGGATTTTGCGCGCGGGGCGGGTGTGCGCGATACTGTGTCGATATAAGCGTCCCGTCAGGGCAATAGGTTATCAAGTCTTATGAAACAACAGCCAACACAGGAGTCAATCATGTCTAGTGCGGTCCAATCAATCCTGGTCGAGAAACGTGTTTTCCAGCCCTTCGAGGCGCTTGTCCAGCAGGCCAATATATCGGGTATGGATGCGTACCGGGCCTTGTGCGATGAGGCCGAAAGATCACCGGACGAGTTTTGGGGCCGTCTGGCGCGTGAGAATCTGATCTGGGACAAGCCGTTCACACAAGTGCTTGACGAATCGGAAGCGCCTTTCTACAAATGGTTTGCCGATGGCGAGCTGAACGTTTCCGCCAACTGTCTTGATAAACACCTCGATACGCCCACTGCCGACAAGACCGCCATCGTCTTCGAATCCGACGACGGCAAGGTTACCAAGATCACTTATCGTGAGTTGCATGCGCGGGTGTGCGAGTTCGCCAACGGCATCAAGTCGCTGGGCTATAAGGCCGGTGAGCGCGCCATCATCTATTTGCCCATGTCCATTGAAGCCGTGGTGGCCATGCAGGCTTGCGCGCGCCTGGGCATTGTTCATTCCGTGGTATTCGGCGGTTTCTCGGCCAAGAGCCTGAACGACCGCATTGTCGACGTGGGCGCCACGCTGGTCATCACGGCCGACGAGCAGATGCGCGGGGGCCGCAATATTCCACTTAAGCCGGCAGTGGACGAAGGCATCGGCATGGGCGGCTGCGAAGCCATTCGCCATGTCATCGTCTACCGTCGCACCGGCAGTGCAATCGACTGGACCGAGGGACGCGACCTATGGATGCACGATGTTTGCGCCGGTCAACCCGCCACCTGCGAGGCCGCGCCCGTCAATGCCGAACATCCGCTCTTTATCTTGTACACCTCGGGCTCCACGGGCAAACCCAAGGGCGTCCAGCATGCTTCAGCGGGTTTCCTGCTGTGGGCCTTGCTGACCACCAAATGGACATTCGACGCCAAGGACAGCGATGTTTATTGGTGCACGGCCGATGTCGGCTGGGTTACCGGCCATACCTATATCACCTACGGCCCCTTGGCCGCAGGCCTGACCCAGGTCGTGTTCGAGGGGGTGCCCACTTATCCGGACGCAGGCCGTTTTTGGGAAATGATCCAGCGCCACAAGGTTACGGTGTTCTACACCGCCCCCACAGCAATCCGGTCGCTGACCAAGGCGGCAGAGACCAATGCCCAGGTGCATCCGCGGCGATACGACCTAAGCAGCCTGCGCATCATTGGCTCCGTGGGCGAGCCCATCAACCCCGAGGCCTGGATGTGGTACTACACCAATGTGGGCGGGGAGCGCTGCCCGGTGCTGGACACTTGGTGGCAGACCGAAACGGGTGCCCACATGATCACTCCGTTGCCGGGCGTAACTCCGCTCAAGCCAGGTTCGTGCACCCTGCCTTTGCCGGGCATTGCCGCGGCCATCGTCGACGAGGCGGGCAACGATGTGGCTCCGGGCACGGGGGGATTCCTGGCCGTGAAGCGGCCCTGGCCCGGCATGATCCGCGCAGTCTGGGGTGACCCCGAACGCTACAAGAGCAGCTACTTTCCGCCAGAGCTCAAGGGCTACTATCTGGCGGGCGATAGTGCACAGCGCGATGTCGACGGCTATTTCTGGATCATGGGTAGGGTCGACGACGTCTTGAACGTCTCCGGCCACCGCTTGGGCACGATGGAGGTCGAGTCGGCGCTTGTGTCTCATCCCCTGGTGGCCGAGGCTGCGGTGGTGGGTCGGCCCGACAACACGACGGGCGAGGCCGTGGTGGCCTTTGTGGTGCTCAAGCGCGACCTTCCGCAGGGTGACGAAGCTGTCGACATCGCCAAGCAGTTGCGAGACTGGGTGGCGCACGAGATCGGCCCCATCGCCAAGCCCCGCGATATCCGTTTTGGCGAGAACCTTCCCAAGACGCGTTCAGGCAAGATCATGCGCCGTCTGCTGCGTGTGGTTGCCAAGGGCGAAGAGGTGACGCAGGATGTTTCCACCTTGGAAAATCCTGCAATTCTCGGCCAGTTGTCGCAGTCGGTGTAGTACGGCGAGGCGGGCCGGCATTCGGTTGAATGCGTCCCGTCGTACGCCGGCATGAACGGATTGAGTATTTTGTATCGGGCCGGGCGGCTAAGTAAGCCGCCCGGCCCGACGTTTGGGAGGGTTGGGTGGATAAAGCTCAAACTGATCGTGCCGCCTTGATGTGGATGGCGCTGACGGTGGTGATCTGGGGTAGCGGGTGGGTGATGATGAAGGCGCTCGTGCCATACATCGGGCCCTTCGATCTAGTGGCGTTGCGGTACGCCGTGGGCTTTCTGACCTTGCTGGTTCTGGTGTTGGTCTTGCGGCGGCCCCTTGCCTTTCCGCCATTCTGGCTCACCATAGGCATTGCGGTGTTTCAGACCACCGCTTACCAATGCCTGGTGCAGATGGCGTTGGTGGCCGGCGGCACCGGCCGAGTCGTGATGGTGGCCTATACCATGCCGTTCTGGGTGGCACTGTTTGCGTGGGCGCTGATGGGCGACCGCCCCTTGCGCCGGCACTGGATCGGCTTTATCCCGGCGGCCCTGGGCCTGGTGGCGGTCATCCAGCCTTGGCAGGGCTTGGGTGGCATCGGTCCTTCGCTGCTGGCCTTGGCCGGCGGCATGTCCTGGGCGTTGGGGACACTTCTTGGCAAGATGTTGTTTCAGCGAAGCCGCCCCGACGTTCTCAGCCTCACGATGTGGCAGTTGCTGCTTGGAACCTTGATGGCGTTGCCATTTGGGTGGCTGATTCCTCAGACGCCCATCGTATGGGGCGGCGGGATGATACTCGGCGTGCTCTATCTGGGGGTGATGTCGTCGGCCGCGGCGTGGGGCCTTTGGCTGATGGTGGTCAGCCGAATCCATCCCACGGTGGCGGGAATGGCCGGGCTTGGAGTGCCGGTGGTTGCGGTGGCCGGCGCCTGGATTACGTTGGGCGAGCGTCCTCAGCCAATTGAACTGGTGGGTATGTTTCTGATGATGGTGGGCCTGGTAATTGTGTCATGGACGCCGGCAAAGCGGCCGGCCGGCAATGTGAAGGCTGCTTGAGTCGGCCCGGCTGCATCCGACGCACCAGAAGCAGCCGGCCGATGGCGTGCGCGGCTACGCTTTGGCCGGCTGTGTCCCGCTTTTTTCTTACATGCCGTTGTAAACGGGCCCTTCACCGCCTTGCGGCGCCACCCAGACAATGTTCTGCGTCGGGTCTTTAATGTCGCAGGTTTTGCAATGAACGCAGTTTTGCGCGTTGATCTGCAACTGGTCCTTGCCTTCGTCGTCCTTGACGAATTCGTACACAGCGGCCGGGCAGTAGCGGGCCTCGGGGCCGGCATACTTGGCCAGGTTGATATTTACCGGCACCGAAGGGTCTTTCAGGGTCAGGTGAACCGGCTCGTTCTCGTCGTGGTTGGTGTTCGAGATAAACACCGAACTAAGGCGGTCGAAGGTAAGTTTGCCGTCGGGCTTGGGGTATTCGATGGGGGCGCACTCGGAAGCGGGCTGCAAACAGGCGTGGTCGGGCTTGTTGTGGCGCAGGCTCCAGGGCATCTTGCCCTTGAGCAGCCATTGCTCGATGCCTGTCATCAGGGTGCCGACTGTACGACCTTTCTTGAACCACTGTTTGAAATTTCGGGATTTGTTCAGTTCGGCATGCAGCCACGATTTTTCAAACGCTTCGGTAAAGGCGGGAAGCTCGTCGTGCTGGCGCCCCGCCGATACCGCCTCGAAAATCGCCTCGGCGGCCAGCGACCCAGTCTTGATTGCCGCGTGGCTGCCTTTGATGCGTGAGGCGTTCAGGAAGCCCGCTTCGCAGCCCACCATCGCACCGCCCGGAAAAGTAAGCTTGGGCAAGGATAGAAGCCCACCGGCGGTAAGAGAACGCGCGCCGTAGGCGATGCGCTTGCCGCCTTCGAAGGTGGCGCGGATGGTCGGATGTGTTTTGAAGCGCTGAAACTCTTCAAACGGCGATAGCCAGGGGTTGGCGTAATCAAGGCCGACGACCAGGCCCACCACCACCAGATTGTCGGAAAGGTGGTACAGGAATGAGCCCCCGTAAGTGTCGGAATCGAGGGGCCAGCCCGAAGTGTGCATCACCAGGCCGGGTTGCGCCTGGGCCGGATCGACCTCCCACATTTCTTTGACGCCGATGGCATAGCTTTGCGGGTTGCGGCCTTCGTCCAGCTTGTATCGCTCGATCAACTGGCGGCCGAGCTGGCCGCGCGAGCCCTCGGCAAAGATGGTGTAGCGAGCGTGAAGCTCCATGCCGGGCTGGTAGTTGGGTGTATGTGAGCCGTCGCGCGCCACGCCCATGTCGCCTGTGGCAATGCCCCTGACTGCACCGCTGTCGGTGTACAGGACCTCTGCGGCGGCAAAGCCGGGAAATATTTCCACGCCGAGAGCCTCGGCTTGCTCACCCAGCCAGCGGGTGACGTCTCCTAGACGCACGACGTAGTTCCCGTGGTTCTTGAAGCACTCGGGCAGCAGCCAGTTGGGCGTGCTGCGGGCGCCCTTGGCGGTAAGAAACAGGAACTTGTCTTCGGTTACGGGGACGTTGATTGGAGCGCCTTTTTCTTTCCAGTCGGGGATGAGTTCGTCCAGGGCTTTGGTGTCCATGACAGCGCCTGACAGGATGTGCGCGCCAACCTCGGCCCCTTTCTCGAGCACACACACGCTGATTTCGCTTTGCCGCTGGGCGGCGAGTTGCTTGAGGCGGATGGCGCTTGCCAACCCGGCGGGCCCCGCTCCGACGATGACGACGTCGTATTCCATTGATTCGCGCTCGGCCATGAGTATGGATCTCCCGTATTGATTTCTGTCTTGTGGCGGCGTTGCCGCCGACTTGCGCACCTGCGGCAGTGCTGCAAAGTTACAAGGATTTTATAAATAGTCGTTCAGGCCGATTGTATTGCAGACCGAAGATGCGATGTGCGGACCGATGCAAAAGGGCGTCGCGGATGCCGTTATATACTTAGCAAGTATTATCTTTTAATGCCAAGATCGCCGCTATGTTGCAAGATGCAGTATCCGCCGTGCCGCAGGCCGGACACATATTCGATTGCGTGATACCTGTGCGGTGGGGCGACCAAGACGCTCTCCACCATGTCAACAACACGCTTTACTTCCGCTATGTCGAAGAGGCAAGGGCCGTGCTGTACTTGCAAGCAGGCATTCCGGTGCCTGGCGAGCGCGATCCTGTTTTGGTGCATGCAAGCTGCGATTTCATGAAGCCCTTGCTGTACCCGGCCACGGTCGTGGTGAAGCTGGTGTTCGTTCGGTTCGGGCGCACCAGCATGGATTACGATTTTATTATCGAGCGCCAGGACGAGCCGGGTGTCGCATACGCGCGCGGCAAGAATATAACCGTGAACACCGAGTCTGCCACGGGCCAGCCTTGCCTGTGGTCAGAGTCGCAGTTGGCGGCCTATGCGCGCTGTTTTCGCGCGCCCGATAGCTAAACGATTTTCAACCGTTCGGCATATATGCCAAGCCGAGCGAATTTTTTGGGATGGAGTGATGGATAAAGTCTATGCAAGTGCCGCAGAAGCACTCGATGGCATTGTGGCAGACGGGCAGACAATTGCCGTGGGCGGCTTCGGCCTTTGCGGCATTCCCGAAGCCCTTATCGAGGCCCTGCGTGATTCAAAGGTGCAAAACCTTACCTGCATTAGTAATAATGCCGGGGTCGATGGCTTAGGTCTGGGCCAGTTGCTGGCCACGCGGCAGATCAAGAAGATGATCTCTTCTTATGTGGGTGAAAACAAAGAATTCGAACGGCAGTACCTGGCCGGAGAGCTTGAGCTCGAATTCACTCCACAAGGTACGCTGGCCGAGAAGCTGCGTGCCGGCGGTGCCGGTATTCCCGCCTTCTTTACTCGCACCGGCGTGGGCACCATGGTGGCTGACGGCAAGGAAGTGCGCGAGTTCGATGGTGATCAGTATGTGCTCGAGCGGTCGCTGACGCCCGACGTTTCACTCGTCAAGGCCTATATTGCCGACCGCAGCGGCAACCTGATCTTTCGCAAGACAGCCCGCAACTTCAACCCGAACGTTGCAATGGCGGGAAAAATCACCGTGGTCGAAGTCGAGAAGATTGTCGAGACGGGCGAGCTCGAGCCCGACTCCATCCACCTGCCGGGCATCTATGTGCATCGCATCGTTCTGAACGAGAACCCGGCGAAGCACATCGAACACCGCACCCTGCGCAACGCCTAAGGAGACACACGAAATGGCTTGGAATCGAGACGAAATGGCGGCGCGCGCGGCGCGTGAGCTGCAAGACGGCTTTTATGTCAACCTGGGTATCGGCATGCCCACCCTGGTGGCCAATCATGTGCCGCCCGGCGTCGAAGTATGGCTGCAGTCTGAAAACGGCCTGCTGGGCATCGGCCCCTTTCCCACCGAAGAAGAAATCGATGCCGACCTCATCAATGCGGGCAAGCAGACTGTTACCACACTGCCCGGCTCTTCCTTCTTTTCGTCGGCGGATTCGTTCGCGATGATACGCGGGGGCAAGATCAATCTTGCCATCCTGGGCGCAATGCAGGTGTCCGAAAAAGGCGATCTGGCCAATTGGATGATCCCCGGCAAGATGATCAAGGGCATGGGCGGAGCCATGGACCTGGTCGCGGGCGTCGGGCGGGTTGTCATTTTGATGGATCACGTGGCCCGCAAAAAGGACGGCACCGAAGACATCAAGCTGCTGCCCGAATGCACGCTGCCCCTTACGGGCGTCGGCGTGGTCGACCTGATCATCACCGACCTGGGCGTGATGGAGGTCACCGATAACGGCCTCAAGCTGATCGAGGTCGCGCCAGGCGTAACCGTCGAAGAGATCCAGGCCAAGACCAAGGCCAAGCTGGATGTCTCTGCGGTGGCTTAATCAGGCTTGCCGCAGTTCTGGCTGGTTCCTTGGTTTCACCGGCCGGCCTGTTGGCGGGTAACTTCCGTTTTTCCCCAGCGCCCGTCCTTCGTAACGGGCGCTCTCTTTTTGATCAAGGCTCAACTCAAATGGATGATTCCGTTCATTCCGCCCGTCTTTTCGCACTGCGCAAAGTGATGGCTGCACAGAACATTGACGCCTGCGTCGTTCTGTCATCCGACCCCCACCTTTCCGAGTACCTTCCCGACCATTGGCAAGCGCGCGCGTGGCTAAGCGGTTTTGAGGGCTCGGCGGGCACGCTGGTGGTCACCGCAGCCTTCGCGGGCTTATGGACGGATTCGCGCTACTGGGAGCAGGCAGTGGGCGACCTGGCAGGCACAGGTATCGAGTTGATGCGTGCCGGCGCCGACGGCGTGCCGAGCATTCCGCGTTGGCTGTGCGAGCGTCTTCTCGAGGGCGCTCGCATTGCTGTGCATGGCTTGACCCTAAGCCTGCGCACGCAGCAAGACTGGCAGGCCGAATTCGACGAAGGGCGCCTGCAGCTTGTGACCGAGCTCGATCTGCCCGGCGCTGTCTGGCCAGACCGTCCCGCACTGCCGCTGTCGCCGCTATATGAGCATCAGGCTCCGTTTGCCTGCCGCAGCCGTGCGGCGAATCTCGTCGCCGTGCGTGCAGCCATGAGCGATGAGGGTGTGGCATGGCATTGGATCTCATCGCTGGACGACATTGCGTGGCTGTTGAACCTGCGCGGCGGCGATGTGTCGTACAACCCCGTATTCCTGGCCCATGCCCTGATCGGCATGGACGATGCAAAGCTGTTTGTCGATAGCTCTCGTATTGATGATGCCTTGCGCCGGGCTTTGCGGGCGGACGGCGTGCAGTTGCTGCCCTACGAAGAAGCCGCCGCAGGGCTGGCGGGTGTTCCGGCCGAACAAAAGGTGTTGGTAGACCCGGCGCGCACCACAGTGGGCATCACCCGGCATGCAGGGGCGGAGCTTGTCGAAGCCATCAACCCTTCGCACATGCTCAAATCGCGCAAGACCGATGCCGAGCTGGCTCATGTACGCCGGGCGATGGAGCAGGACGGCGCAGCGCTGTGTGAGTTTTTTGCCTGGTTCGAGACTGCGCTGGGCAAGGAGCGAATCACCGAACTGACGATAGACGAGAAAATTACCGAGGCGCGTGCGCGGCGCGAAAATTTCGTCTCCCCCAGCTTTTCGACCATCGCCGCTTACCGGGCCAATGGCGCGATGCCTCACTATCATGCAACGCCGCAGTCGCATGCGGTAATCGAGGGCGACGGCTTGCTGCTTATCGATTCGGGCGGACAATACCTGGGTGGAACGACGGACATTACCCGTGTGGTGCCGGTGGGCCATGTGGATGCCGAGCAGAAGTGCGACTACACCGTGGTTCTTAAGGGCATGATCGCGCTTTCCCGGGCAGTGTTTCCCGCGGGGGTGGCGGCGCCGGTGCTGGACGCGATCGCCCGCCAGCCCATTTGGGCGGCGCTGGCCGACTTCGGTCATGGCACGGGGCATGGCGTGGGGTATTTCCTGAATGTCCACGAGGGCCCGCAAGCAATCTCGTATCGGACTCCGGCTAGGGCGTCCATGGCGATGGAGGCGGGGATGATCACATCGAACGAGCCGGGTCTGTATCGCCCTGGGAAATGGGGCATTCGCATTGAGAACCTGGTGGCCAACCGGCCGGCGGGCGAGTCTGAGTTCGGGGCGTTTCTTAAATTTGAAACCCTGACGTTGTGCCCGATTGATACTCGCTGCGTGTTGCCCGAGCTTCTGGATGATGTAGAGCGCGGCTGGCTCAATGATTACCACCGCGAGGTGCGGCAGCGTCTGGCTCCGCTTCTCGCGGGCCCGGCGCTGGAGTGGCTTACGCTGCGCACTGAGCCGATCTGAGGCGTTATTAATTCCCATTCTTGTACTTGGTGGCTCATCATGTTCGCGGTCTTGGGGCGCGTAATTAGTTTCTGTCCCTAGGCGTTTGGATTGAGTTTTTTAGCGCCGTTTCAGGCTCCACCGCCTCCGACAGCTGAGGGCGGCGCAGGTTTCGCGGTCCCGGTTTTGTTGTGGCGTTTTAGCTTTGCTTCCTTGGTGTTGGTGGAATGATTAACCTCGACTGCCCGAACACAAAAAAGCTGGTGTTCCCGTGTCGATTCGCCGCTCATGACGGCAGCAGTTGGCAGTCGCCAAGGCTGACACGTTTTCCATTAGCCCCCCTTTATTTCTGGCCCATCGTCAGCCGCAACTGCAAGCCGCTGGTGGTGAAATGGTTTAGACCGGGGCGTTGGAGGGCGCTGCCGCAAACCGCCCGACCGCCCCGGTCTAAACCATTTCACCACCAGCGGCGTTTAAAGACCCAAACCGACGCAGCGCTGTCCAAGGCTAGACGTTTAAAGACTCAAACCGACGCAGCACCGTTCAAGCCAGACGCTATGGAAACGGGTCTGAATCGGCACAGTTCAGCAGGATGCTCATGAGCACGGAACCAAACGTCGCGGCTGAGCTTCACGATATAAAAATCCTCTTCCCGCATCATCTTCACGACCAATGCCTGACATTCATGTCGAATATGCCCAATACCCCTATCGTCGTCGGCTATAATCTCAATTTCCCGCTCCTGCCCGGCCACCCCGGGCGCCAATTACGATGACCAAATATGTATTTGTCACGGGTGGGGTAGTGTCCTCTCTCGGTAAGGGCATTGCTGCTGCTTCTCTGGCCGCTATCCTCGAATCGCGCGGCCTGCGCGTCACCATGCTGAAGCTCGATCCGTACATCAACGTCGATCCGGGCACCATGAGCCCCTTCCAGCATGGCGAGGTCTTCGTCACCGAAGACGGCGCCGAAACCGATCTTGACCTGGGTCATTACGAACGTTTCATCTCGGCCCGGATGCGCAAGTTCAACAACTTCACAACCGGCCAAATCTACGAGTCCGTGCTGCGCAAAGAGCGTCGCGGCGATTATCTGGGCAAGACCGTTCAGGTAATTCCACACATCACCAACGAAATACAAGAGTTCATCGCCCGCGGCGCCAACGCCGCCTGGAACGGTGAAACCGACATCGCCATCGTCGAAATCGGTGGCACCGTCGGCGACATTGAATCTCTGCCTTTCCTTGAGGCGGCGCGCCAAATGAGCCTGCGCCTTGGGCGCAACAACGCGGCCTTCGTTCACCTGACCCTTGTGCCTTTCATCGCGTCCGCAGGCGAGCTCAAGACCAAGCCTACCCAACACTCGGTGCAAAAGCTGCGCGAGATCGGCATCTACCCGAATGCACTGTTGTGTCGCGCCGACCGTCCCGTGCCCGAGGACGAGCGCGCCAAGATATCCCTGTTTTCCAACGTGCCGTTGGATGCCGTGATCTCGGTCTGGGATGCCGACTCCATCTATCAGATTCCCTCCATGCTCCACAAGCAGGGGCTGGATAATCTGGTGTGTGACGCGTTGGCCATTTCGCCTCCCCCGGCCGATCTCACCATTTGGGACAACATGGTCGAGGTCCTGGAAAACCCCAAGCATGAAGTACATATCGGCATGGTCGGCAAGTATGTCGACCTGACCGAATCTTACAAGTCGCTTACCGAAGCCCTGGTGCATGCGGGCATCCATACGCATTCCCATGTGTGCATCGAGTACATCGATTCCGAAAGCATCGAATCCGAAGGCACAGACTGTCTCTCTCACCTTGATGCCATCCTGGTTCCGGGCGGGTTCGGCAAGCGCGGAACCGAAGGCAAGATCGCGGCCATTCGTTATGCGCGCGAAAACGGCTTGCCGTATCTGGGCATTTGCCTGGGCATGCAGTTGGCGGTTATCGAGTTTGCTCGCAACGTGGCGGGCTTGCAAGATGCCAACAGCACCGAGTTCAACCCCTCGACCCCGCATCCGGTGGTGGCTCTTATCAGCGAGTGGCAAGATCGCGAAGGCCAGATTGAACGCCGCGATGCGTCGTCCGACCTGGGAGGCACCATGCGCAAGGGCGCACAGCGTTGCCCCGTAAAGGCCGGCACCCGCGCACATGCCATCTACGGAGACGAAGTCTACGAACGCCATCGCCATCGTTACGAGGTGAATAACGCCTATGTGCCGCGTCTGGAAGAGGCCGGCATGGTGATCAGCGCTCGCACGCCCACCGAGCAATTGCCCGAAATCATGGAGCTTCCGGAGCACGCCTGGTTCATGGGCGTGCAGTTTCATCCCGAGTTCACCTCCACGCCGCGCGACGGCCACCCGTTGTTCAGCAGCTTCATTAATGCGGCGCTGCAACGCCAGGCCCAGGCCGCCCTCAAGGAAAATGTCACATGAAGCTCGGAGGACACCAGGTTGGTCTTGATCAACCCTTCTTCCTGATAGCGGGCCCATGCGTCATCGAATCGCGTCAGCTGGCGTTCGATACCGCGGGGAGGCTCCAAGAGATCACCCGCGCGCTGGGCATACCTTTTGTTTACAAGAGCTCATTTGACAAGGCCAACCGCAGTTCGGGAAAATCGTTCCGGGGCCCAGGCATGCAAGAGGGCCTGGCCATACTGGCCGATGTGCGCGACCATTTCGGCGTACCTGTGCTAACCGACGTGCATACGGCCGAGCAGGTGCCCGAGGTGGCGTCCGTCGTCGATGTTTTGCAGACCCCGGCTTTCCTGTGCCGCCAAACTGATTTCATCCGGGCATGCGCGGCATCGCTCAAGCCCGTCAACATCAAGAAAGGCCAGTTCCTGGCGCCCCACGACATGGTGCAGGTCGTCAACAAGGCTCGCGAGGCCGCCATCGAGGCGGGAGGCGACGGTGACAACATCCTGGTGTGCGAACGCGGAGCGTCCTTTGGCTACAACAACCTGGTGTCTGACATGCGGTCGTTGGCCATCATGCGCGAAACCGGTTGCCCCGTGGTGTTCGACGCCACCCATTCGGTCCAGCTTCCTGGCGGCCAGGGCTCCAGTTCGGGCGGCCAAAGCGAATTCGTGCCGGTGCTGGCGCGCGCCGCGGTCGCGGCCGGTATTTCGGGGCTGTTCATGGAAACCCATCCCGATCCGGCAAAGGCGCTGTCAGACGGTCCCAACGCGGTGCCCTTGGACCGCATGGCGGCGTTGCTGGAATCTCTGGCATCCATTGATCGCATCGTTAAGAACAGCGGGGCGCTCAAGCAGGGCCTCTGATTTTATGCAAGGGCCTGAAACAGGCGCTTGGGCTCTTGCTTTTGCACAGTACAATCGAAGTTTTTGTGGCGGCCCGGCGATCCGGCAATCCGGCAGTTCGGGGCTCCGGCAGTCACTGGCTCCAATTCATCAGGCAGGAAAACCAATACCATGAGTGCAATCGTAGACATTATTGGACGCGAAATCCTTGATTCACGCGGAAACCCCACTGTCGAGTGCGACGTCTTGCTCGAGTCGGGCGCCATGGGGCGCGCCGCCGTGCCTTCAGGCGCGTCGACCGGTTCGCGCGAAGCCATCGAGTTGCGCGACGGCGATCAGGCCCGCTACTTGGGTAAAGGCGTGCTGCGCGCGGTCGAGAACCTCAACACCGAGATTTCCGAGGCGCTGATGGGCCTGGATGCCCAAGAGCAGACTTTCCTCGATCGCACCCTGATCGACCTGGACGGCACAGAAAACAAAGAGCGCCTGGGTGCCAACGCCATGTTGGCGGCCAGCATGGCCGTGGCGCGCGCCGCGGCCGATGATTCCGGCCTGTCGCTGTATCGTTATTTTGGCGGTAGCGGCCCAATGCAGATGCCCGTGCCCATGATGAACGTGATCAACGGCGGTGCGCATGCCAACAACACGCTCGATATGCAGGAATTCATGATCCTGCCCATCGGCGCCACCAGTTTCCGCGAGTCGTTGCGCATGGGCGCCGAGGTCTTTCATGCCCTGAAAAAGCTCATCCACGACCAAGGCATGTCGACGGCCGTGGGAGACGAAGGCGGCTTTGCGCCGAACGTCGCCAACCACGAGGCCGCCATCCAGCTCATACTCCAGGCTATTTCCGAAGCCGGGTACGAAGCCGGCTCTCAGATCGCCTTGGGCCTTGATTGCGCCAGCACCGAGTTCTACCGCGACGGCCGCTATCATCTGGCCGGCGAAGGCGGTGTCGCGCTTACTTCCCAAGATCTTTCCAACTTGCTGGCTACTTGGTGCGACAAATATCCCATCATCACCATCGAAGACGGCATGGCCGAGGACGACTGGGAAGGCTGGAAGATTCTTTCCGACCAGCTTGGCAAAAAGGTGCAATTGGTGGGCGACGACCTGTTCGTCACCAACACCCGCATTCTTAAACAAGG